>NZ_JARVXN010000014.1:0-164377 GCF_048957715.1 Mitsuaria sp. CC2
TTCCTCGACAAGCTCCAGGTGGTGGCGCAGTCGACCACCGACGAGGAGCTGCGAACCCTGGTGATTCGCGCGAGCGAGCTGCTGGCGGTCCTCCCCGGGCAACTCCCTTTCCCCATGGGCGACTGCCACGGTGACCTGACGCTCAGCAACGTGATCCTCGACCCGCTCGCCGGCGTCACGCTGATCGACTTCCTGGATACCTATCTCGAGACGCCGCTGCAGGACGTCGCGAAGCTGAAGCAGGACTTCGTCTACGGCTGGTCGTTCCGCAAAGAGCCCGCGTCGCTAGGTATTAAGGCGGAAATCCTCTGTCGATACCATCTTCCCCAGGCCATCACACAGATCGAGCGCATGTATCCGCGGCAGGTCTGGCTGATGACCTTGATGGCCCTGGCGCGCATCGCGCCCTATGTCAGGGACCTCACCACCAAGCAATGGCTGATCAACAGCCTGACGCATTGCATGAAGGGCTGACCCAGCATGAACTACCTCGTCACCGGCATCGCCGGCTTCGTCGGATCGAGCTTGGCTCGCGCCATCCTGGCCCGGACGCCCGACGCCACCATCACTGGCATCGACAACCTGTCCTTCGGCTATCGCGAGCGCCTGGCCGACCTTGAGGGCCGCATCGAGTTCATCGAGGGCGACCTCCAGAACATCCAGCAGCTGCTCGGTGACCGGAAGTTCGATTCGATCGTGCACTGCGCCGCCATCGCCCCATTGCCGGAATGCCAGCGCGACAGCCATCGGGCGATCGCCCAGAACGTCGCGATCTGCGGCTCCGTGGCGGACTACGCTCTGGTGTCCGGTTCGCGCGACATCGTGTTCTTCAGCAGCGGCGCGATCTACGAGTCGACCACCGAGTTCCCGACGCCGGAGAGCACGACCATCGCCACCAGCCTGGTCTATCCCACTACCAAGCACATGGCGGAACTCTACTTCCAGGCGATGTGCCGCTCGCACGGGCTGAATGTCACTGCCATCCGCCTCTTCAACCTGTACGGCCCGCACCAGGACTACTTCCGCAAGCAGCCTCCACTGATCGGCTATCTGCTGACCAGCCTGCTGAAGGACGAAGAAGCGGTGCTGTTCTCGTCCGGTACCCAGAGCCGCGACTACGTCTACATCGATGACCTTCTTAACCTGGTGATGGCCAGCGCCGCGAAGATGAAGGCCAGCGCCGAGGGGGGTCGCTTCAGCGCGGTTAACGCGGGCAGCGGCCATTCGATCTCGGTGAACGAGATCATCGCGACGCTCGAGTCCGTGTCGGGGCTGCGGCTTCGCGTCAAGCGCATGCCGGCGACCCAGTACTGGGACAAATATTCCGAGCTCTTCCACAAGGAGATCGTGATCGACCGCGCAGTCATCGAGCGGGAGGTCAACAAGCACACGCTGGCCAGCCTCGACAAGGTGCAGCGTGAATTCGACTGGTCCGCGAAGGTCGACATGACCGAGGGACTGCGCGCATGCCTGGCGCACGCCAAGACCATCATCAAGAGCTACTGACACCATGAAAACGCTGATCCTGCCCGTCGCCGGCCGCTCCTCTCGCTTCCCCAGCATGCGCCCCAAGTGGCTGCTCACCATGCCCGACGGTAAGCTGATGCTGGAGAAGGCGGTCGAGAGCCTTGACATGAGCGACTACGACCGCGTGGTCGTGGTCTGCCTGCGCGAGCACCTTGATGCCTATCTGACACCGGAGTCGCTCGCCACCGTCCTGGCGGGCATCGGTCACTCAAAGGTCGACCTGTGCGTGTTGGAGGAGCCCACCTCCTCGCAATCCGAAACCGTCGCGCTGGCCTTGGAGCGCGCGAGGATCGACGGGGCCTTCTTCGTGAAGGACTGCGACAACATGTTCCGGGTCCGCTGGCAGGGCGGCAACGAAGTCGCCGTGCTGGATCTGAATAGCGTCGGCCTGATCGACGCGAAGAACAAGAGCTACGTCAACGTCGATGCGCTCGGCAACATCTCCAACATCGTCGAGAAGCAGGTCATCAGCAATTTCTTCTGCTGCGGCGGCTACGGCTTCCGCAGCGCGGAAGAGTTTCTGACCCACTTCCGCTCCATCAAAAGCCAGCAGGAGGTCTACATCTCGCATGTGATCTACAGCATGCTGATGGGCGAGGAGAGTTTCCGTATCAGCAAGGCGGACGGCTACATCGACTGGGGCACGCTGCGCGAATATCGCCACTACACGCGCTCCTTCCTGACCCTGTTCTGCGACGTCGACGGCGTGCTGCTCTACAACGGCAGCAAGTTCGGCAAGAAAGGATGGGATACCGAACCGATCTCCGAGAACCTTCAGACCATCGCCCGGATGCAGAAATCCGGCCTGCTGTACCTGATCATCACGTCCAGCCGTCCGGAATCGGAGATCGATTATCTGCGCATCCGTCTGGCCGAATTCGAGGTCCATCCGGATCGTTACGTGATGGGCCTGCCGCACACGCGCCGCATCCTCGTCAATGACTACTCGCCGACCAACCCCTATCCGACCGCCATGTCGGTGAATGTGGAACGGGACGGCAAGATGCTGTCGTCGATCCTCGATTCCCTCGGCAGCTAACATGGCCGGCTGGATGCGCAGGCAACGCGGGAAGCGCGCTTGATCATGGGGACTCGCCGATGGGCGCCGCTATTCGCCATCGTCTTCGGGAAGCGGTCGTGGGCGCTCGCCATCTCGACGACGAGCGCGGTGTCCATGGTGCTCACGGGCTTAATCACGAGCCGGCTCGGCGCGAGGAACCTCTCCGCCGAGGAGTTGCAGCTCTGGTTCCTGATGCTGGGGGCCCTGCCCTTCTGCATGCTGCTGGACCTGGGCGCGTATTCCATCGTGCCGGGCAAGATGTCCTATTACGGCCAAGCGGGAGAACCGCGCCGCGTCCGTGAATACGTCGCCACCTTCTTCCAGACGGCCATGGGCACGATCGCGGCCGTGGCCGCGTTGGCCGCGCTCATCGTTCCGTGGATCGGCGGGCGCTGGTTCTCCGCGGCGGAGGTGGGCACGCTGTCGATGCTGCTCATCGTCGCGATCGCCTGCCGGGTCGCGCAGAACGTGCTGCTGGGCATCATCTTCGCCGCAGGGCACATCCCGATGGAGAAGACGCTCAAGACTGTTGGCAGCATCGCCGCAGTGGCGCCGATGCCCTTCCTGTTGTCGCACGGCTATTCGGTCTTCGCCATGCCGTGGAGCTGGCTGATCTCGTCAACGTTCGTGCTGACCATCGCCGTCCGCCACATCTCGAGGCGCATCACACCGCTCTTCGACCGCACGCTCTTCTCGGCCTCGCTATCCAGGGAGGTTCTAGGCACGTCGGGCAAATTCTTGGTCGCCGCACTTCCGGGCATGTTCATCTACAACATCCTTCCGTACCGCGTGGCCCATGACTTCGGTGCCGCCCTGACCGTGCAGATCGGTCTCGCCGCCCAGATTTCCATGGGTGTGACCCTGCTGTGCTCGATCCCCACCTCCTTGCTCGTTAAGAGGATCGCGGACGAGTACTTCGCCCGCAGCGGTGGGGAGGGAAGCAACGCCGGCCTGATCAGGAACGTGCGCATCGTCTCCGTGCTCTCCTCGGGCGCGCTCGCGACCGTCTTCGTCTTCCACGAGCAGATCTTTCAGCTGTGGCTTGGCAAGCACGTTCCTTTCGACACCCGCTTCTTACTGCTGTACTTGGTCGCTATCTGGTTCGAGATCCAGCAGACGACGCTCACGACTTCGTTGGTCTCCACCGGCTATGTGAACTTTTGGCGGGTGACGGTCCTATCGGCTGTGCTCACGGTCGTCACATACACGCCTTTCATTCGCTGGTTCGGATTCTGCGGCGTGGCGCTGGCCTGTCTGGCCGCGCAGTTGCTCACCTGCCATTACTGGAACACCCGGCAGACGCTGCGGGCCTTCGGGCTGCCTGTGCTGGCCTATCTTCGCCAGCACGCGATCTCCGCCCTGCTCGTGGCGCTGATCGCGCTAGCGGGCCGGGCTGAGGCCTTGGCAGGGGGCGTCCTGGGCCTCCTTCTTTCATCGGGCCTGATCGGCCTGGCCTTGATCACCCTCTTCCTGGATCGTCGACATGAGCAAGGCACGCTCCCTCGCGCTTAAGTGGACGGACCGCTTCTTAAACACCGTGGCGCGCGACGGCGCCGTGGTGGAGCGGCTGGTCAACCGATTCCTCTTCGCGCTTCGCAAGAATTCCAGCGAGCGGTTCTACACGTACCACACGCGCCCCCAGCGGGCGGCGGCCGTGGGGCTGGACCCGGTCGCGCCGATCCCGACGGACGGCATGATCGGCATCGTCATTCAAGGTCCACTGCTGCGCGAAGCCGACTTCACGATGGAAACCGCCGCCCTGTATCTGCGGACCTTCCCGACCGCCCACGTGGTCATCTCCACGTGGCAGAACGAGGACCTTGGCCAACACGAGATTCACCAAAACGCGCGCCTGCATGTGGTCAAGAGCGTGCCGCCCAAGACCAGCGGCCTAGGCACGACGAACTACCAGTTGGTGTCCACACGGGCCGGCATCGAACGGCTTGAAGCGCTCGGCTGCCAGTATGTGCTGAAGACCCGGTCGGACCAGCGCGTCTACGCCGCCAACCTCGACCATTACCTGATCGCGCAGCTCCACCAGTACCCCTCCCGCTCCGAGCACCAAAAGCATCGGATCGTGGAGCTGAGCATGAACATCTGCCGCTATCGCCCTTATTCGATGTGCGACATGTTCCAGTTCGGACACATCAGCGACATGAAGGACATGTGGTTCGCGGAGCTGGACGAGCGCCACATGTCGACCAAGCAGTTCTCGTCTAGGAAGCTTACGTCGCGCGACGTCTCCGAGGCCAACATCGGAGAGATTTACCTGCACCGGAAGTATTTGGAGAAGATCAAGGCGGACAGCGCGGTGTCGATGCGCAATTACTATCAGGCGCTGCTCGACCACTTCATCGTCATTGACAAGGAGCAGGTGGACCTGTACTGGCACAAGTACCACTGCGGCGAATATTCACTTGCCGAGAATCCGACCTATTCGACCGATCCGACCGCTCGGCAGAAGGCGCGCTTCTACCACCGCGACTGGATCGCAGGACTGGACGCCGGCATCGATATCTTCCCGCTCGATGACGCCCTGATGGACCGTTTCGAGAACTGAGCCCCATGATGCGAATCCTGTTCGCCCTGTTGAGCCGTCTGGACATGCTGGTGACGCGGTGTCTGACCCGGTGGCACCTCTTGAAGTTCTCCCGCGTGGGACGCAACGCGCTCATCCGAAGCCCCCGCAAGATTGTCGGTGGGCGACACATGACGCTGGGCAGCGGCTTCGACGCCTTCCCCGGTTTGCGCATCGAGGCCTTCGACCGCCACTTGGACAAGCGCTTCACGCCGCGCATCACGATCGGCGACCGCGTCAGCATCAACTACGACTGCCACATCGGCTGCGTCGACAGCGTCACGATCGGCAACGACGTACTGCTGGCCAGCCGCGTCTACATCTCCGACCACAGCCACGGCGCACCGGACTATCACGACATCGACACCCCGCCATCCGCGCGGAAGGTGTTCTCAAAGGGCCCCGTGGTCATCGAGGACGGCGCCTGGATCGGCGAAGGCGCCTGCATCCTGCCGGGTGTGCGAGTCGGCCGCCACGCCATCGTCGGCGCCAATGCGGTGGTGACTCGCGACGTGCCGCCCTACACCATCGTCGGCGGCGTGCCCGCCCGCCCCCTCAAGACCCTGTCCCCCGGCGAGCCCCCCGCCACGTCGACCACGCCATGATCCACATCTTCACGATCACCGCCAGGAACTACCTCAGCCTGGCGCTGACCCTCGGCGACTCCATCGCGCGCCACCATCCCGAAGCGGACTTCACGATCTGCGTCGCGGACGGGCTCGACCAATTGGAAGGTCTCCTCCCGGCCTCGCCCCATCGAGGCCATCGACTCGTCTCCGCGCCGGACCTCCTGCCGCGCGAACAGCTCGACGATCTCGCGTTCAAGTACAACATCACCGAGTACTGCACGGCGATCAAGCCGCTGATGTTCAAGACGCTGTTTGCAGACCCGTCGGTGGACCTCGTCTACTACATGGACCCGGACACTCACCTGTACCAGCGACTCGACCCGATCACCGCGGGGACGCCGGACAAGACGCTGTACCTGGCTCCTCACCTGATCGACTGTCGCCTGGCCGACGACCACCCCTACCCGGAGTTCCGCCATCTCTGGGAAGGCATCTTTAACCTCGGCTTCTGCGCGATTCGCCGCACCGGCGCCACTGCCCGCATCCTCGACTGGTGGGACGCCCGCCTGCGCGACTACTGTTTTGCTGATCATGTCGACGGCCTGCATACCGACCAGAAGTGGATGGATTACGCGCCGGTCTTCTTTCAGGATGAACTGCAAGTCGTGCGTCACTACGGCGTGAATGCGGCCCACTGGAACCTCGGCGAGCGCCCGATTGAAGAGCGCGACGGGACCTACTTCGCGGGGCGGGATCCCTTGATCTTCTTCCACTTCTCCGGCTTCGAGTTCCGGGGCAATTCGCTCACCAAGCACACCCCCGCCCATCACCAGGGCAGCTACACCACGCCAACCCTGCTCGCCTTCGCCCAGCAGTACCGCGACGCGGTCCATGCCAACGGCTATGAGCGGCTGCTGGCTGTGCCCTACGCGTTTGCCACCTTCGACGACGGCACGCCCATCACCCAGCCGCACCGCCGCCTGTACCGCGTGCGCGTCAAGGAAACCGCCATCGCGTCACCGTTCGCGGCCAGTGGCGCCTTCTATGCGGCACTCGCGTCGGCCGGACTGCTCGACCGCAGCCCCGCCGCGAAGGCGAACTATTCGAAGGCCACGGTGGGCGACATGGCGGGAAAGATCCGCACCGTCGAACGCGCCATGCGCCTGCTGCTGAAGGTCGTCGGCGTGCGGCGCTATGCACAGCTGGTGAAGCTCGCGGCCTGGCTCGGCCGCTTCGAGCATCACCGTTTCCTCCTCGACAAGCGCGGCTGAGCGGGCCATGGTGAAGCGTCCCGTCCCGTCCGAGCCACACCTGCTGGTGGACGCGCGCCCGCTCAACGGCGCGCGCAACGGCATCACGCGATTCGTCGAACAGCTGATCGCGACGTGGCCCGCAACCGGTGCCTTCCAGACGACGCTGATCTCCAACAAGCCCATCCTGAGCAATGCCACGCTGCCCGCCGGGATCCGATGCCTGCAGGACACGCATGCCTCCTCCCGCCTGCCCGGCACGCTCTGGATGACCTTGCGCGTGCCGGCATTGGCCCGCAGGCTTGGCGCGACCCATTTTCTCGGCACGCAGCACGCTCTGCCGCTCTGGCGCACCGGGGGCCTTGAACAGGGCGTCATCGTCCACGACCTCGTGTTCGAGCTGTTCCCAGAGACCATGGCGCGCACGAACCGGCTGCTCACCGGATTCTTCGCACCTCGTTCGATCCACCGCGCCGATCACCATTTCTGCGTCTCCAGGACGACCCGCGACGACATGGTGTCCGAATTGGGGATCACGCCCGCGCGATCGACGGTGTGCTATCCCGGACGCACGCCCGACCTGGGCGGTGCAGACGTCGGGCGCGCAGTCCCCCCGAAGCCCGGCAGCCTCTCGCTGCTCGTGGTGGGCTCCATGGAGCCTCGCAAGAACGTGCCGCGTTTCCTTCAGGCGTTCCTCATCGCCGCCGAGCAGGATCCGCGCTTGACGCTCGACCTCGTCAGCGGCGACGCGTGGGGCGACGTGCTGGGGGACGCTGTCTGGAGGAAGATCCGCCAGCATCCTCGCATCCGCATCCACCAGCGCATTTCGGACGAGGCCTTGCGCGCGCTCTACGATGGCGCCGACTACCTGATCTTTCCCAGCCTGTACGAGGGATTCGGTCTGCCCATCCTGGAGGCCGTGGGGCACTGCGCGGTGATCGCGAACGACATTCCCGTGTTCCGTGAACTCGCGGCCGCCATCGATGGCGTCCATCTCATGGACTTCCAAGGGCCGCCCGCCGAGATCGCCGCCGGGCTGACCCGGTTGCTGGCGGTGGCAGACCGGTCCGTCGTCGCCGACGACCATGGCCGGTTCTCCTGGCAGGTCTGCGCGAACCGGATCGTCTCGGCCATGGGTCTGGATACCAACGCCAAGGCGACCGACGCACAATCGAGCCCCACGCTCCCGTTGCACACATGAACGCTCCTGCCCCCAAGCGTCCCCACGGCATCGCACGCGCGCCCGCGATGGCGCCCAGCGTCGCGCTGCTGTCCTGGACCTTCCCGCGCGTCGGACCGTTCAAGTTCACCGAGGTGCTGGCACTGATCAGCCTGGCCAGCGCGGTGACCTCCCCCCGGACGCTCCAGCGCATTTTCAAATGCTATGGCTTCTTCCTGCTGGCGACGATCCTGGCCTGCCTGCCCGCGATGTTCACGCTGGGCACCGGCGACAACACGATCACCAGCGACAAGGGGCTGTATTCCTCCCCCGAAGCCTCCGTGTTGATGACCGTGGTGCGCACCCTGGCCTATCTGCTGGTGGTGACGGGCCTGACCCACTTCTTCCGCACCGCGTCCGACACCTTGATGCGCAAGGCGCTGGACTGGTGCTACATCCTGACACTGCTGCCGGGGGTGCTGCAGATGCTCCGGATGTACTCGGGCTTCCACTTCGACCTGCCGTATTTCGAGCGCGCGGGCCTCGGCCCGTTCAGCGGTGTCTACGACTCCGGGTATCTGCGGCTGATGGGCTTCGAATTCGAGCCGCTCGGCTACGGCACCAGCCTGATGGTGGTCTGCTGCCTCCGCGTGTTCGCCCGCAACCGCTGGCCGTTGCTCGGACTTGTCGTGCTGGGTCACACCTTCAGTGCGGGGGCGATCGTCGCGTCCGCCGTGGCACTGCTCATCGGTTACCCGCATCGGCTGCGCCGATTCGTCACGCCCCTGTACGCGCTGCTGTTCACGGCGCTGTGCATCGTCGTCTGGGCCAACCTGGACGAACTCCTGGCCCTGCTGTCGTTCCAGCGCTCGGCGTCGGAACGCGTCAACGCCCTGGGCATCTGCATCAACATGTGGTTGGACCATCCGTTCGGTGTCGGTCCCGGTCTGTACGGCTACTTCATGAATCTCTACGACCTGGCCAGCTTCCCTGCGCCACAGTTGGACTGGTATCCGAACAACGACCCTGCCATGTTCCTGGCCTATGGCGGCATCCTGTACCTGCTCGCCTACTTCTGGGTCTTCCATTACGCGCTGTCGTCGACGCCCGCGCGCTGGATCCGCATTGCGCTCGTCGGTCTGCTGGTCCAGTCGATCAGTTCCTACATGTTCTTCAATCCTGCCGCGGCCGTCATCATTGCGATCGCACTGTCCGGCAGATCGCCGCCCCCACCCCTCGTGAAAAAGAGAAGGCGCGCCGCCCGGCAACACCCCGGGTTGCAGGCGCCTGCGACCATCGCCTGATTTCCCCCGAATGATCTTCATCAACGGCAAGTTCCTCGCCCAATCCCTGACCGGCGTCCAACGCTACGCGATCGAGTTGCTGCAGGCCTTCGATGCGCTGCTGGCCGACGGCGCATGGACCGCCACCGGCCCCGTGGTGCTGCTGGTCCCCTCGACGCGCGTCCAGCCCTTGCCGGCACTGCGCCACATCCAGATCCGCGAGATCCCGTCCGGCAACCTGCACGTCTGGGAGCAGGTCCGCCTGCCCTGGGCCGCGCGCGGCGCGATGCTGATCAACCTGGCCGGCAGCACGCCGCTGATCAAGTTCGGGCAGGTCAGCACCTTCCACGACACTGCCGTCTTCGACGTGCCGTCCTCGTTCAGCGCCAACTTCGTGCGCTGGTACCGGCTGCTGTTCAACGCGCAGGGACGACTGAGCCGTCGCATCCTCACCGTGTCGGAGTTCTCCAAGGAACGGCTGGTCCACCATCTCGGCATCGACGCGGGCAAGGTCGCCGTCGTCCATTGCGGCGCGGACCACATGCGGCGCCAGCCGGCCGATGCCGCGGTGCTGGGCAAGCTCGGCGTCGACGCCGGCCGTTACTTCCTGGCCGTCGGCAGCGCCAATCCCAACAAGAATTTTTCCCGCCTCATCGAAGCCTTCGCCGGCCTCGAGGACCCGGATGCACGCCTGGTCGTGGTCGGGGGCAGCAATGCCACCGTGTTCGCCGACAGCTCCGATGCGGCCCGCGACGATCCGCGCATCGTCCGCGCCGGACGTCTGACCGACGACGAGATCAAGGCGCTCTACAGCCACGCCCGCGTCTACGTGTTCCCGTCCATCTATGAAGGTTTCGGGTTGCCACCGGTCGAAGCGATGTTCTGCGACTGCCCCGTCCTGGCCGCGCGTGCCGCGTCGATTCCCGAGATCTGCGGCAACGGCGCCGCGTTCTTCGACCCCTACTCGGTGGACGACATCCGCGCGTCGATGCGACGCGCCCTGCACGACGACGCCTGGCTGGCGGAGCTTCGCCGGGCTGGCGGCGTCCGCGCCGAGACCTTCACCTGGCACAACGCCGCGCTGAGCCTCGTCCGCACGCTGTCCGACATCGGCGTGATGCAACCGCGCCAGGCGCGCGCCTGACCCGTCCTGATCTGGCCTTCATGACCCCTCGCAAGAAGATCGTCCACCTGCAACTGCTGCCGCTGATGAGCGGCGTGCAGAAGGTCTCCCTCGATGAACTGTCGCACCTGAACCCGGTGCGTTATGAACGCATCGCCGTCTGCAAGTGCGAAGGCGAGTTCACCGAACAGCTCCGCAAGATCGGCGTGCGCGTGCACCTGATCCCGGAACTCGAGCGCGCCATCTCGCCCCGGCGGGACGTGCAGGCCTACCTGCGCCTGCGGGACTTCTTCCGGGCGGAGCGTCCCGACATCGTCCATACCCACTCCTCCAAGACCGGCATCCTGGGGCGCCTCGCCGCCAAGGCCGCCGGCGTCCCGACCATCGTCCACACGGTGCATGGCTACGCCTTCCCCGCCGAGTCGCGTCCCGCCATCAAGGCTGTCTTCAAGTTCCTGGAACGGCGTGCCGGCAAGGTGACCGACCGGATGATCGTGCTCAACGACACCGACGCCGCCATCGCCCGCGATCTGCTCGGCGTCCCGGACGCCCGCCTGGCGCTGCTGCCCAACGGCGTGGATATCGACACGTACGCGCCCGCCGCGCCCGAGTCACGGCGGGCGCTCCGACTATCGTCGTTCGGCATCGATGCGGACGACCACGTCATCGTCGGCATGGTCGGCCGGCTGTGGCTCCAGAAGAATCCCCAATGCTTCGTCCGCGCCGCGATCCGGGTCGCGGCGCAACGCGGCAAGGTCAGCTTCTTCATGATCGGCGACGGCGAGTACCGCGCCGAACTCGATGCGGCCATCCTCGCTTCCGGCCACGCGGACCGCATCCGCATCCTGGGCTGGCGCAGCGACGTGCCCGCGCTCCTGAAAGCGCTGGACCTGATGGTGCTGCCGTCGCGATGGGAAGGCATGCCGCTGGCGATCCTCGAGGCGATGTCTTCCGGCGTGCCCGTCCTCGCCAGCGACATTCCCGGCAACCACCATCTCGTGCAGGACGGCAGCGACGGGCGACTGTTCCCACTGGACGACGACCAGGCGCTGGCTTCGGCGTTGATCGATCTCGTCGACGACCACGCACTGCGTTCGCGCTTCTCCGCGCAGGCGCGGGCCAAGGTGCTGAGGCACTACAGGCTGTCCGACCGCATGGACAGGATCACCGCGATCTACGAGGGTCGACGCTGACGGACGGCCCGGACCGGACCGCTGTTCCGCCCCCTCAGCGGGGCGTCATCACGAACATCGGCACCCGATGTGCCGAGAACGACTCGCGGTTGACGGTCTCGCTGAAGGGCGGCATGTGATCGCCGACGACGACGAGGAACGGCGTCGCCTGCGATGCCGCCAGTGTCGATTCCAGACGCGCCAGCACCTCTCCCAGCTCGTGCACCATCCGGCAGGCCTGCTCCGGTGTCGATGACGCCGCACAAGCGGTCTGTAGCGCTGCTGGCAGCGGTGCCGCGTGACGAAGGTCCAGAGGCAGATGGGTGTCCAGCGTCAGGGCATACACGAAACGCCCGGGCGTCTGCGCCTGCTTCACGGCTTCCCCCAGCACCGCGCTGTCGCAGACACCGGGGAAGGCCTGGTTGCAGTTCATCGGCACAGACGGGTCGCGCTCGGCCCACCGCCAGGGTTGCAGGCCGACGCGTGGCCACCATTCGCTGCGATCGAACATCCGCAGGCCGAAACCATGGATGCCGGTGCTGGTCACACCCTGGTCCGCGAGGCGCCGCGGCAGACAGCCGGCGGCGATGTCGTTGCTCAACCGGGTGTAGTGGCCTTGCAGGCCGCACAGCGTGCGCAGTTCCCCCGACGTCGTCGAGCCGACAAACTCCTCATCCGCGATCTGGATCGACCAACGGGCCGCCAGACGTGGCGTCGCCAGGCGCTGCGCCATCCAGTCGCGGAGCGCAGGATCGCGCGGCAGGCCCAACGATTCGACCAGCACCAGCATCGAGCTCTGTCCAGGATGCGCCGACTGCCATGCCTGCAGCGCCCGGAAAGTGGCCGGATCGCGCATCGGCGACGGCGGCCCGGACATCGACAGACTCTGCCGTTCCGCACGCCACACGTTCCATGCCGGACTCCCGGCGAAGTTCATGTTGACGATTCGGCTGTCCTTGTCCAGACCAAAAATATGGAAGGATCCGTTGGCGGCGTCGCCCCCCGCAGCCAGCAGGGCCAGGCCCAGCAATGGCAAGGCGAGCGTGCGCGAACGACGTGTCAGACGCAGCGCCAGCCAGAGACAGATCGCGAAGCCCGTCACCGCGCCCAGCAGCGACGGGGACAGGAAGGTCCGCAGGTTGAGCATGTCGACGAAACGCGCCGCATCGACGAAGTCGAAGGTCGACATGAAGTGGTAGTTCTTGGCCGCGGCCCGGATGATGTCCGCCGACCAGGCCAGGACCAGCACGACACCGCCCGCCAGCGTCGACACACAGGCCAGCGCCGCAGCGACCAGCAGGTCGAGGTTGAACAGCGGCCGCTCCTCGGCCAAGGGCGTCTGGAAGATCCAGACGCTCAGCCACGACGGTGCATGCAACGCCACGACGATGCAGACGAAACGGACGACCAGCCATCCTCGCGAGACCGCACGCGCCGCGGGGCGCGCCCCGATCGCCCGACGGCTGTGAAAAATGGAACTCATCGAGACCCCAATGAGGACGGCGCGCCGCAATGCAGCGACGACAGCAGGTAGGCACCATCGGCGAAACGCCTCGCGTCCGCCCAGGACGCGCAATTGTGAACGGGATGCACCAGCACGGCCGCGCCGGCGGGCCGAGCCGTCAGCGCCGGCATCCTGTCCATCGGCAGTGTGAACGCGCGGACCCCGATCCTTGCGGCCTCCGCGGCCAGGTGATCGATGCGGCGATGCGCGAGATACGCCGTCAATATCGGCCCTGGCAGCGACGCCTGCGCTTGCCAGCGATTGAACAGCGCGAAGTCCCCGGGGCGATACAGCTGGAACACGACGCGCGTCGCATTGGCGGTGTCCGTCACGCGATCAACAATGCGGCGGCCCACGCCCTCGAAATCCGTCTTGATGTCGAGTACCACCCACGCATCCCGCGGCAGCGCAGTCATCAGGGTCTCGAAGGTGCAGCCGTCCTGCACCAGATCCCCTTGCGGCCCCGGGTCGTGCCGGCAGCGCAGCACACCCGACTCTTCGACAAGATCGACCTCCAGCACGCGGAAGCCCGCAGCGTACGCGCGGCGCGCCGCGGCCAGCGTGTTGGCCGTCGCCGATCCCGACTCCCCGAGTGCATGGGCGATGCGCACCGGCGGCGCGCCTCCGGCCTGGAGCCAGGTGTAGTCCTGATCCGGCCGCAAAGCCGCGGCCGTGGACCAATCCTCATCCGAGCGCAGTCGCGCCAACGTGTCCATCGCGCGTTCGCCGAGCAGCGTTGCATCGACACGGTGCAGCCATTGGCGGCCACTGACCGTTGCGGCCAGCCCGATCGCCGCAATGAACATGAACCCTGTCAGGGCGATCCCCACCGACAGCGATCGCGTCATCCTGCGGCCTCGTCGGGCCATCGAGCGCGCACAGACGCGGCGCGATCTCCACCTCCCGATGCCACGGTGCCCGCCTCGCGCGTGGCGCCGGGCGCGCCGTACTCGACGACCCAGCGCTTGAGGCCCGCCACCACGATGTCCCGCGCGGACTGCGACTGATCGACAGTACCCATGACCCATTCGATGAGCCCACCGTCGGCCTCCACTTGGCCCAGCTTGGCGATACGCACCCGCGAGATGCGCGTCGGCACCGTCCTGTCCGAATCCGCAATCAACTCCTCATAAAGCTTCTCGCCCGGCCGCAGCCCCGTGAACCGGATTCCAATCTCCTGCTCGTGCCGCCCCGCCATGCGGATCATGGTCTTCGCCAGATCCACGATCTTCACGGGATCCCCCATGTCCAAGACCAGCACCTGCCCGCTCTCGCCGATCGCGCCGGCCTGCAGCACCAGCCGGGCCGCTTCGGGAATGGTCATGAAATAACGAATGATGTCGGGATGCGTCACCGTCACCGGCCCGCCCTTCGCGATCTGCTCCTTGAACTTCGGAATCACGCTGCCGCTGGATCCGAGCACATTACCGAAGCGGACAGCCATGAACTTAGTGGCGTGCCCTTGCCCGGCCATATGACTGATCACCAGCTCCGCGGCCCGCTTCGTCGCCCCCATCACGTTCGTCGGATTCACCGCCTTGTCGGTCGAGATCATCACGAAGCGCTCTGCGCCTGATTCCGCCGCCGCCATGCACGCGTGATACGTCCCCAGCGTGTTGTTGCGCAAGGCCGCCCACGCGTTCTCTTCCTCCATCAACGGCACATGCTTGTACGCCGCCGCATGGAAGACGACCTGCGGCCGGTACTTCCCGAACGTGAACCGCAGGTGCTCCAGGTCCTTCACATCCCCGATCAGCCGCACCAGCGGCACGTGCGGGAACTTCTCGCTCAGTTCCTGCTCGATCGAATAGAGCGCGAACTCGCTCAGCTCGTACAGCACGATCTTCGACGGCCCGTACCGCGCCACCTGCCGGCACAGCTCCGACCCGATCGATCCGCCCGCCCCGGTGATCAGCACCACCTTGCCGCCGATGCACTCGCTGATGCCGCCTTCATCGAGTTCCACCGGCTCGCGCCCGAGCAGGTCTTCCGGCTCGATGTCACGCACCTGATTCACCGCTCGCCCGGCCAGCAGCTCCTGGCTGCTCGGCACCGTCAGCACCGCCAGGCCGGTCTTCCCCGCCAGGTCCAGCGCCCGGCGCCGCTCCGCGGTGCTCGCCGCCGGCATCGCCACGATCACATGCGTGATGCCATGAAGATCGGCCAGCCGCGTCGCGTCCTCCAGCGCCCCGATCACCGGCACGCCGGCGACACGCGCGCCGCGCTTGGTCGGCGCGTCGTCCAGATATCCCACCACCACCCAGCCCTGCTGGTGCTGGATCCCCGCGACCAACAGCCGGCCGGCATCCCCCGCGCCCATCACCAGCGCCCGGCGCTGCTCCAGCGCGCTGCCGCTGATGCGGCTGCGCATGTGCTCGTAGAGCATGCGGTAGCCCATGCGCATGGTTGCCAGCGCCATCAGCGTGAACACCGGATGCAACGCCAGCACCGCGCGCGGCACCTTGGTCAGCTGCGCCATCAGCACCGCCACCGCCGCGAGCAAGCCCGCGAGGACGCACACCGCCGCCAGCCGCTTGACCTCGCCGAAGCCGCTGAAGCGCCACATCCCCTTGGGCACGTGGAACAGCTTCAGGAACACCGCGTACAAGCCGACGATGCCCAGCATCACCCAGTGGTCGTAGTCGGGCCGGGCCTCGAACCAACGCTCGAAGCCCAACCGGAACAGATACGTCGCCTGCCACGCGAGCGCCACCGCCACCATGTCCAGCGCGAGCGCCGCCGCCTCGCGGTACGGGCGGATGCGCGTCAGGAATGCGTCCAGGGACAACCAGTTCATCGTGTGCTCTTCTTCTTGAACGTCTGTATCTGTCGAAGACGGGGTCAGGTCTTGATCGCGCCCAGCGTGGCCAGGATCAGCCGGATGTCGCCCATCAGGCTGGCGTTGCGCACGTAGTCCGCGGCCAGCCCCAGCTTCATCGGCATGACCACCTCGACGTACTCGCGCTCCGGATCAGCGGCCCGCGCCAGCAGCTCGCTCTCGTTGCGGAAGCTCAGCGAGGCCGGATCGGTGATGCCCGGCCGCACCGAGAGCACCAGCGCTCGCAGCTCCGCCGGATACAAAGCCACGTAGCGCGGCACCTCGGGACGCGGCCCCACCAGGCTCATCGCGCCGCGCAGAACGTCCCACAGCTGCGGCAGCTCGTCGACCTTGCTCGCGCGCAGCCAGCGGCCGCTGCGCGTGATGCGCGCGTCGTCGCCGATGGTGATCTGCGGACCGAGCGCCGGCGCGTCCACGCGCATCGTCCGGAACTTGTGGATGCGGAAGGTCCGCCCGAAGCGCCCTACCCGCTCCTGCCGGAACATCACCGGCCCGCGCGAATCCAGCTTGATCCACACGGCCACGGCGAGCAGCAGCGGGCTCAGCAGCAGCAGGCCGACGCCGGCGCAGAGGATGTCGAAGAGTCGCTTGGCCATTGGCCGTCCCGTTCCCGCGTTGCTGGCTCAGAAGCCCAGGCTGCGGCGCACCGCGCCGATGACGCGCTCGACCTGGTCATCGGTCATCGCCGTGTACAGCGGGATCGTCACCGTGCGCTCGTAGGCCTTCTGCGACTCGGGGAACATCTCCGCCGTCAGGCCGTAACGCTCCTTCCAGTACGGATGCTGGTGCAGCGGCACGTAGTGCACGCTGCAGCCGATGCCCTGCTCGAACATGCGCTCGATGAAGAGGTCGCGCGACACGCCGGCCGCCACCGCCTCGTCGGACAGGCGCAGCACGTAGAGGTGCCAGCTGTGCACGTCCTCGTTGGGCGCCTTGGGCGGCAGGATCAGCGGCAGGTCGGCGAGCGCCTCGAAGTAGCGCGCGGCGATCTGCTCGCGCCGCTTCTGGAAGGCCGGCAGCCGCTTGAGCTGGTGCAGCCCCAGCGCCGCGGCGATGTCGGTCAGGTTGTACTTGAAGCCGGGGGCGACGATCTCGTAGTACCAGCTCGGCACCTTCGCGGTGAAGCGGTCGAAGGCGTCGCGGTTGATGCCGTGCAGCCGCATCACGCGGGCCCGCCTGGCCAGCTCCGGATCGCGCGTGACCAGCATGCCGCCCTCGCCCGTCGTCATCGTCTTGTTGGCGTAGAAGCTGAACACGGTGGCATTGCTGCCCATGGTGCCGATCAGCTCCTTCTCCAGCGTCGTGGGCAGCGCGTGCGCGGCATCCTCGACCACCTTCAGGCCGTGCCTGCGCGCGATGTCCAGCAGCGACAGCATGTCCACCGCCAGCCCCGCGTAGTGCACCGGGATGATCGCCTTCGTGCGCGGCGTGATCGCGGCCTCGATCTGGTCGATCGCGATGTTCATCGTCGCCGGGTCGATGTCGACCAGCTTCACGTCCGCGCCCATGTAGCGCACCACCTCGGCCGTCGCGGTGAAGGTGTGGGTCGTCGTGATCACTTCGTCGCCGGGACCGATGCCCAGCGCCTCCAGCGCCAGGTGCAGGCCGGCAGTCGCGGAGTTGACCGCGATGCATTCGATCTGCGGCTCGGCCAGGAACTCGGCGAAGGCCTGTTCGAAGCGCTTGGCCTTCGGTCCGGTCGTGATCCAGCCGCTCTTGAGCGTGTCGACGACCTCGGCGATCTCCTCGTCGCCCAGCTCGGGCAGGGCGAAGGGGAGGAAGGGCAGCTTGGCCTCGGCCGCGACATCGGCCGCCTGACCGGGCTTCAGATCGTTGATGTTCATGATGACTTGGTGATCAGCGCCAGCACATGGCTGCGCAGGAAGGGGATCGTGTTGAGGACGCGGTAGGCGCCGGGGTGGACGCGACAGGCGGCACGCGCGATCGGCGGAGCCAGCGTGACGCGGCGCACCGCCAGGCGGCCCTCGGGGAACAGCGCGCGCACGCGCTTGAGCGGCACGCCCCGGACGTCGGGATTGCGCGGATTGTCGACGATGAAGTCGTACCAGAGCACCGCCCCGCCCGGCTTCACCCAGCGCCACATGGCGTCGGCGAGGCGACGCTGCAGGCCGTCGTCCAGGATGGAGGAGAACACCGTCGACTGCAGCACCAGGTCCTGGCTGCCGGACTCGACCTCCGCCTGCGACGCGTCGCCGGCCAGCAGCCGCACCTGCGGGGGCAGCGCGGCGCGCGCCGCCTCCAGCCGTTCGGGCAGCAGCTCGATGCCGGTCAGGTGCTGCGCCAGCAGGCCCAGCCGCAGCATGTCCATCAGGTTGCCGCCGGCCCCGCAGCCGACCTCGGCCATGCGCCAGCCACCCAGCGGCGCGCCGGGGTCGGCCAGCGACGCGCGATGCGCCGCCAGGAGCCGCAGCATCGCGGCCTGGCGCTCGTGCAGCATCTGCCAGACCTCCGGGCGCAGCAGGCTGTAGCGCTCCAGTCCGGCCAGCCGCCGGTCGCGGTCGGCATAACGCTGGGCGATGGCCTGGAGTTCCCGGTCCTGGGTCATGGTGAGGTCCGTTTCAAGTGACCGCGGCGATGAAACGCTGCGCGAGCACAGGATAGGTGTGATTCGCCAGCACGAACTCGCGACCGCGGCGGCCCATCGCGGCGCGCTCCTCCGCCGGGACGGCGGCGAGCTTCAGCAGCCCGTCCGCGACCGCCTTGGCATCCTGCGGCGGCACCGTCAGCCCGGCGCCCGCCTCGGCCACCGGGTCGTTGCCGGCCTCCACCGAATGCAGCACCGGTCGCCGGGCCATCATGTAATCCATCAGCTTGTTGGGGGCGATGCCGAAACGGTAGATCGGCGTGCGCTGCCACCCGATGTAGGCGATGTCGAATCCCTTCAGCAGCGACGGGATCTGCGCCTTCGGGATCGCGGGGAACATCGCGACATTGCCGAGGCCCTCGTCCCGCACGCGCGCCTCGAGCCTGTCCCGCAGATGGCCGCCGCCGACCAGCACGAAGCTCAGCAGGCGCCCGGCGCCGTCGGGCCGGTCCTTCAGCAGCTTCGCCGCGTCGAGCAGCACGTCCAGCGCGTTCGGCTCGCCCATCGAGCCGGCGTATCCGACGACGGTGCGGCCCGCCGCCCGCTCGGCGCTCAGGTGCGCCTGGATCGCGGTGTCCAGCGGTTCGCCGTCCTCGGACCATTCGTCCAGCGTGATGCCGTTGGGCACGATGTGCAGCTTCTTCAGGTCGAGGCCGTGCGCGGCCATGTGCTGGTGCACCTTGGGCAGCATCGACACGACGACGTCGGCATCGCGATAGGCGTCGTTCTCCGCCTTCTGGCAGAGCATCGCGAACGGGTGCCACTTCGACATGCCCGACAGCTCGATCGGCGACAGCGGCCAGAGGTCGTGCACTTCGTAGACCAGCTTGGCCTTGGCGAGCTTCGCGACGCGCCGCGCGACCCAGATGTCCATCGGATAGGTGCTGGACGCGATGACGACGTCCGGCTCGAACTCACGGGCGAGGATGTCGGCGTCCTTCCAGACCTGGCGGCAGAAGGACCAGATGTTCTTGACCCGGCCGGTGCCGTTGCCCTGGTATTCGGGCGTGTCGTAGAAAAGGTAGTTCACGCCGCTCATCGCCGCCATGCCGGGCTCGGGCTGGGTGGTACGCACGTGCGAGTAGGACGCGCCCAGGATCAGCGCCTGGTGCCCGGTCCGGACCCACTCGCGGGCGAGATAGAACGGGCGGAATTCCATGCCGTGCTTCGGCGAGCCGGCGTAGTGGTTGATCAGCAGCAGCTTCATGGGGAATGGACAGGCTCAGAGGCGCTTCAGGCGCTCGATGAAAGTCTTGACGGCGGGACCGAACATCGCGTGCTCGGCGACCCAGGCGCGGTTGGCGGCGCCGAGGCGGTCGGCGTCGACCGAGTGGCCCGCGACGTCGCTCTGGCCGACCATCAGCTGCAGCCGGTCGGCCAGCGTCGCCAGGTCGTCGCCGTCCTTCAGGATCAGGCCGTGACGGCCCAGCAGCCTGACGTTGGGATGCATCGCCGCGTCGATGCTGCCCGTGCCGCCGGTGCCCAGCACCTCGTCGTTGGCGGGCAGGTCCGACAGGATGGGCAGGCACTCGTGGGCCATCGCCTCCAGCACGGAGACCGACACCGAGTCGCTCTGCGGCAGGCTCAGGAACCAGCGCGCCGGCGCGTAGCGACGGCCCTGCGAGGTGGCGTCCAGGCGCCCGACGAACTCGACACGATCCGCCAGGCCGAGCGACGCCACCTGCGCTTCCATCGCGCCCCGCAGCGAGCCGTCGTTCGCGACGACCAGACGCGCCTCGGGCTGCTTCGCCGCGATCGCGGCGAAGACTTCGATCACGCGATGCGGCCGGTAGATCGGCTCCAGCCCGCGGTTGGCGTAGAACAGCCAGGGCTGCTTGCGCACGTTCTGCTTGGGCAGCTGCTCCAGCCCGAACGGGAAGGTCATCACCTCGGACGCGCCGAGCTCGCGCATGCGGGCGCTCATGTGCTCCGAGTCGGAGGTCGTGATCGCGCAGGCCTTCAGCACCTTCGTCGTCAACCAGCGGTACGCCCAGCCCTGGTCGGGCGCGACCAGGATGTCGCTGCCCCAGGCGGAGCCGGCGATCTTCGCGCGCAGTTTCCAGCCGCGTCGCGCGGCCCAGGCCAGCGTGCCGTGCGAGGTCAGGTAATGCGCGTGCAGCCAGTCGGCGTCGACCCGTTTCAGCCAGGCGCCCAGCGCGGGCAACTGCCGCAGCACCGAGATGTTGCCACCCGCATGCACCGGATCGGTGTCCAGCGCGAGGCGGCGATCCTCCGGGATCAGGAACTGGAACTCCGGCGCGAAGCCGCGCGTGGACGCCGCCCACAGTTCGAGGTCGCGCTGCTGCGACAGCGCGCGCGCCCATTTCAGGAGGTGGGGGCTGTCGCCGTCACCGATCAGGACCAGTCTCATGCGGGAACTCCGTGCCGGGCGGGTCGCGGCGCCGAGCCGCGCACCAGCCACGCCAGATAGATCGCGAAATAGATCGGCAGCAGCACGGCGATGGCGCCCAGCGCCGTCGTCAGCGAGCCGCCGGTACTCAGCACCAGCGCCACCGGCAGCACGTACAGCGCATTGCCGGCCAGGCTGAAGGCCAGCGCGCCGCGCTGGCGTCCGGTGACCATGGGCGTGACCGTCAGCGGCGCCGCGATGAAGTGCGCCGCCACGTAAGGGGCGAGCCAGCGTCCATATTCGCCGGCGCGGGCCCAGTCCGCGCCGAGCAGCCAGCCGAACAACGCCGGACCGACGGCCATCAGCACGACCATGCAAGGCAGCGCGACCATCGCCAGCAGCTTGATGCCGCGCAGCAGGCGCGGGCGGAGATCGACGCCGCGCTGCCAGTCGCGGGCGAGTTCGCCGAGCAGCGCCTCGGACAGCGCGCCGCCGACCAGCGTCGCCGGCGCCTTCACGAGGCGCACCATCAGCGCGTAATAACCGGCCGTCGCGGCGTCGGCCCAGGCGGCGATCATCGCCAGCACCAGCGTCTCCTGCGCCGCGTTGACGAAGGCGTGCGGACTGTTGAGCAAGGGGAACTGGCGGTAGCGCCAGGCCAGCCGTCGAAGGTGGCGCCAGTGCCAGGTCTTGCCGGCGCGGTCCAGCCGTGTGGCGCGGCGCCAGCGCGCGCCGCGCCGCAGCAGCCACAGCGGCGCGAGCAGCGCGGCCAGGCTCTGGGACAGCACGAGCGCGGCGACGCCCGCGAACCCGCCCAACGCGGCCACGGTCTGCGCCGCCGCCATCACGCCCTGCTGCAGCACGCGGGCCTGGGCGATGACGTCGATGCGGCCCTGGCGGTTGTTCCACAGGCTCAAGCCCTGCTGCATGCCGGCGAGCGCCACGACCGGCGCGAGCATCAGCAGCCACGGGTCCAGCTGGTCGAGCGAGACCCAGCGTCCGCCCAGCTTCGCGTGCTGCGCCATCAGCACGTGCCAGGCGGTGGCGCCGAGCGCGGTGACCGCCCCGACGCCGAGCGCGATCCACAGCGCCAGTTGCAGCACCAGCGCCGCCTCGCCGTCGCGGCGCGGCAGGACGATGGCGAATTCGTAACGCGCATTGGCGATCGTCGCGAGGTTCGCCGCGAGCGCGACAAACAGCGCCCAGTGGCCGAGCGCCTCCGCGCCGTACCAGCGCGTCAGCAGCGGCGCGATCAGCATCGGGATCGCCTGCGTGAGCATGGACGCGCCGGCCAGTTGCGCGAAGCGGCGGCGGACGGTCATGGCGTCCGGCCGCCGTGGCGTTCCGCGATCGCGCGCACGGCGGCGCGTTGCGAGGGGCTCAGCCGCGCATGCCGTCCCAGCGGCAGGTTGAGCACGGTCCGCGCGGCGCGCTCGCCGTTCGGGCAATCGCCGTCGCTGTAGCCGAAACGGCGGCTGCCGCGCGGGTGGACGACGTCGTCGAACCAGGTGCCGCCGACGATGCCGGCGTCCTCCAGCGCCGCGATGGCCGCGTCGCGCGTCGCGGCGTCGGGCAGCAGCAGCGGGTAGCGCAGCAGCACGGCACCGGGCGCGCGCACGGGCCACTCCCAGCCCGGCAGGCTCGTCAGCAGCGCGTCGTAGTCGGACGCCTGCGCGCGCCGCAGCGCGTGGACCTCGTCGAAGCGCCGCGCCTGCATCAGGCCGATCGCGGCGCTCAACGGATGCAGGCCGGCGCGGTAGTCGGGCTCCGTCTCGCCGGCGACCTCGCTGTCGGGCGTCTTCGCCACGACGCCCAGCATCCGGGACGGCGCCCGCAGCAGCGCGGTCAGCATCTGCAGCGCGGGGCGCGGCAGGCTCATCGTCAGACGGTGCCAGCACAGCGTCAACAACTGCTTGAACACCGTCGACGTCGACGGTGAGCGCAGCGCGGCCCGATGCGCCCCCCCGTGTGCCGCCACCTCCGTCGGCTTGTTCGCCGGCTCCTGCGTCGTCATGTGCGCCGCGAAACGCTCGCGCGACGCCGGGTGGTGGATCACCAGCGCGCCGCCGATGCCCGTGGTCAGCGGCTTGGAATATTCGAAGCTGAAGAACGCCGCATGCCCCAGCGTGCCGACCATGCGGCCGATCGCGTCGGTGCTGCCCCAGGCGTGGGCGGCGTCCTCGATGAAGACGACGTCGGGGTGTTTGGCGCGCAGCGCGTCCAGGCCCTCGGTGACGAGGCCGAAGTTGTGCGGCACGACGACGAGCCGCGTCTCCGCGCTGATGGCGTCGGAGATCGCGTGCGGCGTGGGATTGAAGTCGTCCCGCGCGATGTCGACATAGCGCACCGCGAGCCCCAGGTGCATGAACACGTTGGGCACGACGACGCAGGTGTAACCCGGCAACAGGACCTCGGACCCGATCGGCAGGTCCAGCGACGCGGTGAAGGCGTGCAACGCCGCGCGGCCGGTGCCGAAGAGGTGGACCTCGCCCGCCTGGGCCGGATCCAGGCCCAGGCTGCGGGCGAAGGCGGCGCGGAAGTCCTCGGCGCTGCCCGGCCCGCGACGGAGCCAGTGCAGGAGCGCGCCGGGCAGGTCGCGCCAGCGCAGCGCGCCGGCGACGTGGCCCTTCACGGGGCGATCGACGGCGGCCGGGCCCCGTCGATCCGGTGGAGCGGCCGCGCCGGCACGCCGCCGTAGACCCAGCCGCCGGGCAGGTGGCCGCGCACCACCGCGTGCGCGGCGACGACGACGTCGTCGTCGATGACGCTGCCCGGCAGCACCGTCACGCGGGCGCCGATGAACACGTTGCTGCCGATGCGGATCTCGGCGCGTCGGTAGTGGTCGCGGAACAGGCCGGTGCCCGTCACCGCGTTGGATTCGCAGAACAGCATCAGGCCGGGGCCGATCGCGACGTCGTCGCCGATGGACAGGCACTGGTCGCCGACCAGCAGGTAGCCGCCCGGCGCGACGTGGCTGCGCGCGCCTATGGTGAAGCGGCCCGCGCCTGTCGCGAGGACCTGGACGTCGCGGTACAGGATGGATCCCGCGCCGATCGCGCTGCCCGCGCCGCAGCGCACGCGCGCGCCGGGATGGATCTGCGCGCGGACGCCCACTGCCAGCCCCAGCCACGCCGCGACCCGCGCGCGCATCCGGGCGCGCACCGCATCCAGCGTGTAGCCGATCAGCATCGGGGGGTCAGCTCAGCGCGACGCGCAGCGCGGCGACGACCTGGTCCTGCTGTGCCTCGCTCAGGTCGGGGCTCATCGGCAGGCTCATGACGCGTTGCGCGGCGGCCTCGGCGTTGGGCAGCGGCGTCGCGACGCGGCAGCGCTGCTCATAGGCGGGCTGCCGGTGCAGCGGTTTCGGATAGTGGACCGCCGTCGGAATGCCGGCCCGCTTCAGCGCCTCGAGGACCGCGTCGCGGCGGTCCACCTGCACGGTGAACTGCGCCCAGACGCAGTCGCGGTCCTCTCGCACCGCCAGGCGCTGCAGCGGCAGGTCCGCGATCAGGCGCTGATAACGTTCGCCGATCGCCAGCCGCTGCGCGATCTCCCAGTCGAAGCGCTCCAGCTTGCCCAGCACCACCGCGCACTGCAGCGTGTCCATGCGGCCGCCGACGCCCACGCGGGTGTGCGTGTAGCGCTGGCTCTGGCCGTGGACGCGGATCTCGCGCGCGGCCTGCGCCAGCGCGTCGTCGTCGGTGAACAGCGCGCCGCCGTCGCCGTAGCAGCCCAGCGGCTTGCTCGGGAAGAAGCTGGTCGCGCCCCAGGTCGACAGGCCGCCGCTCTTCTTCCCCTTGTAGGAGGCGCCGAAGCTCTGCGCGGCGTCCTCGATCACCGGGATGTTCCCGTGCTTCGCCGCGATCGCATTGATCGCGTCCATGTCGCAGACCTGGCCGTACAGGCTCACCGGCATGATCGCCTTCGTGCGCGGCGTGATGGCGGCCTCGATCAGCGTCGCGTCCAGGTTGCAGCTGTCGGGCTCGATGTCGACCAGCACCGGCACGCCGCCCAGCAGCACGATGGTCTCGACCGTCGCGGCGAAGGTGAACGGCGTCGTGATGACCTCGTCGCCGGGCTGCAGGTCCAGCGCCATCAGCGCGATCAGCAGCGCCTCGGTGCCGCTGGCCACGGTGATGCAGTGCTTCGTGCCGACGTAGGCGGCCAGCGCGGTCTCCAGCTCCTTGACCTCCGGGCCCATGATGTACTGCCCGTGGTCCAGCACGCGCTGGATGCGCGCGTCGATCGTCGTCTTCAGCGCGGCGTACTGCGCCTTGAGGTCGATGAAGGGAAGGCTCATGTCTGGGAATCCTGGGGAGTGACCAGCGTCAGCGTCCGGCCGTCGAGTTCGTAGAGGTCGCCGCTCGCCGGGCAGCCCGCGCGGCCGCGGCCGTCGACCGGCAGATCGAGCTTCTCGCCGTGGCGGCTCATCCAGCCGATCTGGCGCGCCGGCACGCCGACCATCAACGCGTAAGGCGCCACATCGCCCTTCACCACGGCACCGGCGCCGACGAACGCGTATTCGCCGATCGTCGCGCCGCAGACCACGGTGCAGTTCGCGCCCAGCGTCGCGCCGCGCTTCACCAGCGTGCGGCGGTACTCGCTCTTGCGCGGCACCGCCGAGCGCGGGTTGTAGACGTTGGTGAACACCATCGACGGGCCGCAGAAGACGTCGTCCTCCAGCGTCACCGCGTCGTAGACCGACACGTTGTTCTGGATCTTCACGTTGCGGCCGATGGTCACGTCGTTGCCGACGTAGACGCCCTGCCCCAGCGAGCAGCCCTCGCCGACACGCGCGCCGGCGCACACGTGGCTGAAGTGCCAGACCTTGGTGCCCTCGCCGAGCTGGGCGCCGTCGTCGACGACGGCCGAGGCGTGCTGCCAGAACGCCATCTCAGAACACCAGCGGCAGGCCGACGCGCTGGCCGTCGCGCGCGCTGCGGTAGCAGGCCACCAGCAGTTCCAGCGAGCGCAGGCCCTCGTAGCCGTCCACCTGCGCCTGCGCCTCGCCGCGCAGCGTCTGGATGACGTTGTCGTAGTAAGCGGCGTGGCCGAAGCCGTAGACGCTGGTGGTCTCGTAGCTGGCGTTCTTCACCCGCTCGTCGTCGGGGTGCGGCGTGTCGAAGGTCCAGTGCTCGATCTTGTTCACGGCGGTGCCGCCGATCTTGACCGTGCCCTTCTCGCCCAGGATGGTGATCGAGCCTTCCAGGTTCTGCGGGTAGGTCAGCATCGTCACGTTGATGCTGGCCAGGCCGCCGTGGCGCAGGCGCAGGGCCAGCACGCCGGTGTCCTCGGCCTCGATGTCGCGGTCCAGCGTGGCGGTATAGGCGTGGACGTTGTCCACCGGCCCCACCAGCCAGTCCAGCAGGTCGACGTAGTGGCTGGCCTGGTTCATGAAGGCGCCGCCGTCCATGTCCCAGCGGCCGCGCCAGCGGGCGGCGTCGTAATAGCTCTGCGGGCGGGTCCAGAACACGTTGACCGTGCTCATGAAGATGCGGCCGAAGCGGCCTTCGTCCAGCGCCTGCTTGACCAGCTGCACGGTCGCGTTCAAGCGGTTCTGCTTGACGACGAAGAGCTTCACGCCCGCGTCGCGGCAGGCGCGGACCATGGCCTGGCCCTCCTCGAACTTCGTCGCCATCGGCTTTTCGCTGAGCACGTGGCGGCCGGCCTGGGCGCAGGCGATCGCCTGCTGCGCGTGCAGGCCGCTGGGCGTGGACAGCACGATCAGGTCGGCGTCGGAGCCTGCGAGCAGCGCGTCCAGCGAGGCGAAGCCGCGGTCCGCGGGCAGGCCGGTCTGGGCCAGCGCGGCGGTCACGGCCTCGGGGCGGGTATCGCAGACGGCGACCAGCTCCGCGCGGCCCTGGTGCCGGGTCAGCGCGTCGACGTGATTCTTCGAAATCCGGCCGCAACCGACCAGGGCGACGCGGACCGGGCGGTCCAGGATGGGGAACTGAGGCATGGGGCGCGATTTTAAGAGCCTAAAATCGCGCCCTGCCTTTTTTGCAGCCCACGATGAGCCAGCCCCAAGACCCCCAGACCGGCAACGACACGCCGGCGCCCGCCCAAGACGAGAACAAGCTGATCGCAGAACGCCGCGAGAAACTCGCCGCCGTCCGCGAAAAAGCCAAGGCCAAGGGGGTCGCGGCCTTCCCCAACGACTTCAAACCGCAGCACCGCGCGCAGCCGCTGCAGGCCCAGTACGGCGAGCTTTCCAACGAGGAGCTCGAGCCGCAGGCGGTCGCCGTGACGGTGGCCGGCCGCATGATGCTCAAGCGCATCATGGGCAAGGCCAGCTTCGCCACGCTGCAGGACGCCACCGGCGCGATCCAGCTCTTCCTGTCCAGGGATGCGCTGGGTGAAGAGGTCTACAACGACTTCAAGCACTTCGACCTGGGCGACATCCTCGGCGCCGAGGGCACGCTCTTCCGCACCCGCACCGGCGAGCTGTCCGTCAAGGTCACGACCCTGCGCCTGCTGACCAAGTCGCTGCGTCCGTTGCCGGACAAGTTCCACGGCATGGCGGACCAGGAACAGAAGTACCGCCAGCGCTACGCCGACCTGATTTCCGACGGCAAGGCGCGCGACCGCTTCGTGGCGCGTTCCAAGGCTGTGTCCTCGATCCGCTCCTACATGGTCGAGAACGGCTTCCTGGAAGTCGAGACGCCGATGCTGCACCCGATCCCGGGCGGCGCGAACGCCAAGCCCTTCATCACGCACCACAACGCGCTGGACCAGGAGATGTACCTGCGCATCGCGCCGGAGCTCTACCTGAAGCGCCTGGTGGTGGGCGGTTTCGAGCGGGTCTTCGAGATCAACCGCAACTTCCGCAACGAGGGGATCAGTGTCCGGCACAACCCCGAGTTCACGATGATGGAGTTCTACGCGGCCTTCTGGACCCACCAGGAGGTCATGAGCTTCACCGAGGAAGTGATCCGCCACGCCGCGCGCGCCGCCACCGGCAGCGCCCAGGTCACCTACGCGGGCAAGCCGGTCGATCTGGAAAAGCCCTTCACGCGCCTGTCGGTGCGCCAGTCGCTGATCGTGCACGCGGGCGTGACCGAAGCCGAGGCTGACGACGCCGACGTGCTGCGCGCCAAGCTCAAGGAGCTGGGTGAAGAGGCGCCCAAGCACTGGGGTCTGTCGGCGCTGCAGTTCGGCCTGTTCGAGGCGGCGGTCGAGGAAAAGCTCTGGGAGCCGACCTTCATCGTCGACTACCCGGTCGAGGTCTCGCCGCTGGCGCGGGCGTCGGATGCGGATCCCACCATCACCGAGCGTTTCGAGCTCTTCATCACCGGCCGCGAGTACGCCAACGGCTTCTCCGAACTGAACGATGCCGAGGATCAGGCGGCGCGTTTCCAGTCGCAGGTGGCCAACAAGGATGCGGGCGACGAGGAGGCGATGTTCTTCGACGCCGACTTCATCCGGGCGTTGGAGTACGGCATGCCTCCGACGGGCGGCTGCGGCATCGGCATCGACCGCCTGATGATGCTGATCACCGACAGCCCGTCGATCCGCGACGTGATCCTCTTCCCCGCGCTGCGCCGGGAATCCTGATCCCGCCGCACCAGACGCACCAGACGCACCAGCCGCACACCAGCTGACCCTCTTCAACGTGCAGTCAGCGGCTGCGGGTGGGGCCGGAATGCTGCTGGGGGTTCCCGGAGGGATGCCCCCTGCTGCGTGGAGTGCCCGCGCCTGGCCTCACGAACGAAAAAAAGGACACCTGAGGGTGTCCTTTTTCCTTGCTGCCCCCAGGCCGGCCGGTGCGTCCGGCAATGTCTTGGGGGGGGAGCCCCGGCCTCACTTGGCCGAGTTGCCTTCCGTCGTCGCGCCCTTCTTGGCGGCGGTCTTGACGGCGGTCTTCTTGGCGGCGATCTGGGCCGAGGTCGGCGCGCTGATGCCGTTTTCCAGCGAGCCGACGCCGGCTTGCTCGGCGCTCAGCGAGGCGATCTCGCCGGAATCGCGGGCGGCTTGCAGTTCGGCGATCACTTCGGCGCGGGTCTTCTGGGCCGGTTCGGCGGCGAAGGTGGCGCTGGTGGTCAGGAAGGCGGCGGCGATCAGGGTGGTCTTGATCAGGGTGTTCATGGCGGGCTCCTTGGCGGTTCGTTGCACCGGACTCCGCACTCCGCGTCGTCCATGGGGTGGACTTTAGGCGCCGCCGCCTAGGGGAAACACTAGGCAAACTGGAAAGATCCGTTCACCGATCGTCAACAATCCCCTCAGCGCACAGTTAGCGTACAGCGGTTAGGATCAAGGATTGTTTCAATCCTTGCGATTTCAGCTGTGCTTGAACGCTGGTGCCCGCTTCGCCAGGAAGGCTTCCATGCCTTCGCGCTGGTCGTCGGTGCCGAACAGCGCATGGAAGTAGCGGCGCTCGATCGCGACGCCGTCGGTCAGCGGACCCTGATAGGCCAGGTTGACCAGTTCCTTGATCAGCATCGTCGACGGGCCGCTGAAGCCGTTGATCGTCTCCGCCGCCGTCAGCGCCTCCGCCATCAGCTGCTCCGCGGCCACCACGCGCGACACCAGACCGGCGCGCTCCGCCTCGGCCGCGTCCATCATGCGAGCCGTCAGCAGCATGTCCATCGCCTTGCTCTTGCTCACCGCCCGCGGCAGGCGCTGCGTGCCGCCAGCGCCGGGGATGATGCCCAGCTTGATCTCCGGCTGGCCGAAGCGCGCCGTGTCCGCCGCGATGATGAAGTCGCACATCATCGCCAGCTCGCAACCGCCGCCCAGCGCAAAACCTGCCACCGCGCCGATCACCGGCTTGCGCACCTGCAGGATGGTTTCCCAGTTCTTCGAGATCAGCCCGCTCTTGAACGCCGACAGGAAGGTGTGCGGCGCCATCGTGGGAATGTCCGCACCCGCCGCGAAGGCGCGCTCGCTGCCGGTCAGCACGATGCACCCGATACCGTCGTCCGCGTCGAAGGCCAGCAGCGCGCGGCCCAGCTCGTCCATCAGCGGGTCGCTCAGCGCGTTCAACTGCTTGGGCCGGTTCAGCCGGATCACCCCGGTCTTGCGGTCGCCGCTCCCAGCCACCTCCACCAGGATGTTCTCGAACGTCACGCCGGTCAGGGCTGCAATCATGGGATGTCTCCTCGTACTGGAATGGCGGCAACTATAGAGGCGCCGGCGCCGGACGATGTCCGCGTCCCCGGCACGCTCGCTCAGGGGCTCGCGGTGGCGGCCGGCGCGCTCGCCGCGCCCGATGCCGCTGTCGATGCGGCCGGCGCCTGCGCCTGCTTCGGCGGCGCTTTCAGCACCAGGTCGATGTGCGTGCGCGGATCCGCCGGCCGGTTCTGCCAGATCCTTACCCGCACCGGCAGGTACTGCAGCGACGGCGCCAGCCAGAACTCCGCCTGCATGTCCCCGCGGGTGTCGGTCATGTCCGAGTCGATGTGCCAGGCCGTGATCGGCCCCAGCGGCGTCGCGACCTCCTCCAACCCCGTCACCTGGTAGCGCCACAGGTGCACGTTGCGCGGCAGCGCCAGCGGCTGCTGGATCAGTTGCCCGCCTTGCGAAGCCTGACGACCGGTGAGGAACAGCCACGTGAACTGCACGAACTGGCTGGCCGCGTCCTGCGTGCCGTCGGGAATCGGCTCGCGGCGCCCGTTGGCCAGGCGAGCGCCCCCGACGTCGAAGAGGATGGTCGACCGGCGGCTCCCGCCCGCGAGCCCGCCCGTCACTTCGTCGAAGCGCCTGGGCGCCAGTCCCATCGGCGTGATCTCGCCGTCGCTGCTCATCCGGCGCGACATCAGCGGCGCGATCTTCGGACCGATCCACGCCTCGAGATGGACCTGGTAATGCGCGCCGTCCCTCAGCCATTGGACGCGGGCGTCGCCGTAGATGGCCCCGCGGAAATCGCCGGTGAGCTTGTACTCGAGTTCCGTCGACAACGGCCATTCGATGCCCGGCATCCAGGTGCCGACCGCGTCGGAGACCGCCAGCGCCGGCGGCATCGCCAGCGCCTGAAGCTCAGGCGGCGGTTCGCTCGCGGCGGGATCGGGCGGCAGCGGCAGCGGCCCTTCGCCGAGCGCCGGCATCGATTCGATGCGACGCTGAGGCGTGCCCGCCGGCTCGTCCTTGGGCGGCGTGGTTGCGGGCGGCGGCGGTGGCGCCGGCGCCAGTTCCCGGACGAACGCGGCCTGCAGCCGTTCCGGCTCCGGGATGTCCGGCATCCACTGCTCGTGCAGATCGCGGGCGCCGCTCAACAGCCAGAGGTGGGCGGCGATCACCGTCGTCGTCAGCACCGCGAGCGCGATGTGATGCCGGCGGATGTTGCCCGCCGCCACGCGCCAACGTCGCGGATCGACGAGACGTGCGGTACCCGTCGCGATGCCGGCGACGGCCGCGGACAGCCAGGGGCCGACCACCCGTCCGGCGTCCTGGATCTGCCGGATCTCCAGGGCGAGTCGACGTCTCAGCCACCCAGCCATGCGCGCCGCAGGCTTTGCGCGCGCGCGGGCGCCTTGTCGAGCAGGCCCAGGCAGACCGGCCGCGCCGCGCTGTCCTGCGTCGGCAGCGTCAGGGCCAGGTTCAGCATCCGCTGGTCACGCGTCACCAGCAGTTCGAGCCGTTGCGGATCGACGTGGTTCAGCGTCAGCGGCAGGTCTTCGAGCTTGCGCACCCGCCAGCCGTTGCAGGCGACGATCTCGTCGCCCGCGCTCAGTCCGGCCGCCAGCGCGGCGCTCTCCAGCAGCACGTTCTTGACCGTCACGATGCCGTCGCTCTCCGTCACCCGCAGCCCGAGGCGCTGCGCCAGCGTCGGCTTGTCCAGGCACCAGCGCACGCCCACGCGTTCCAGCAGCTGCGGCAGCGGCAGGTCCTCGGTCCCGTGCACCCAGGTCGACAGCGTCTGCGCGATCGCCTCGCCGCCGATGTCGACCAGCTTCTGCAGGATGGTCGCCTCGCTGACGGGACCGCCGCCGGTGTCCTTCCACAGGCCGCGCATCAGGTCGTCCACCGACATCGGCTTCTCGCACTTTTCCGCGCCGCGCAGCGACAGGTCCAGCGCCAGCGCCACCATCGCCCCTTTCGCGTAGTAGCTGACGACCGCGTTCGGCGTGTTCTCGTCCTGCCGGTAGTACTTGGTCCAGGCCTCGAGGCTGGAGCGCGCCACGCTCTGGTGCTTGCGCCCCGGCGCGCCCAGCACCTGCGTGAAGGTGGCGGCGATCAGCTTCAGGTAGCGGGCCTCGTCGATCAGGCCGGCGCGGACCAGGAAAAGGTCGTCGTAGTACGAGGTGAAGCCCTCGAAGAACCACAGCAGCTCGGTGTAGTTCTCCTGCTCGTAGTCGTAGCGCTCGAACACGTCCGGCCGCAGCCGCTTGACGTTCCAGGTGTGGAAATACTCGTGGCTGATCAGGCCGAGCAGCTTGACGTAGCCGTCGCCGGTCTCGGACTGGCCCAGGCGCGGCAGGTCGCGCCGCGCCGCGATCAGCGCCGTGCTCGCACGGTGCTCCAGGCCGCCGTAACCGTCGTCGGTGCAGTTGAGCAGGAACACGTAGCGCGACATCGGCGGCTTGCTCTTGCCGCAGTGCCAGAAGGCGATCTGCGTCTCGCAGATCTTCTGCGTGTCGCGCAGCAGGCGTTCGCCGTCGAAGATCGGCAGCGCGCCCGACACGACGAGTTCATGCGGCACGCCGCCGGCCACGAATTCGCCGCGCCAGAACGGGCCCAGCTCGAAGGGATGGTCGGCGAGTTCGTCGTAATCGGCCGCCTCGAACTGCAGCGGCGCGTCCTCGACCGGCGGCATCGCCGTGGCGACGTCCCAGCCTTCGGGCAGGCCGGTCAGCTCGACGCGATGCGGCAGGTCGTCCTTGCCGTGCGCGCGCAGGCACAGGCCGGTCGCGTTGAAGAAGCCGCGCTGCGCGTCCAGGAAGGCGGCGCGCACCGATGTGTCGAAGGCGTAGACCGGATAGCTGACCACCAGCGCGCCGCGGCCGGCGCAGTCGAACTCCCAGCGGTTCTTCGCCGTCTGCGTGACCAGCACCTCGCGCTGCCCCTGGCGCGCCGTCACGGCGCCGAGGTGGCGGGAGAACTCCCGCACCAGGTAGCTGCCGGGGATCCAGACGGGCAGGCTCAGGGCCTGGCGCGGCTCGGGCGCCGGCACGGTCAGCGTGACCTCGAAGCGGTGCGCGTGCGGGTCGGCGACGGCGATGCGGTAATGGATCGTGGGGCGAGCAGTCATGAGGAACAGCCTACCAAGGCTGGCCCGCGCGTGGTGCACGGGGCGCGCGTTTTTGGGCGGTTCCCGTTCAGGGCGCCGGACCAGGGTTCGCCCGGATCGACGCCTGTGCGGGTTCGGGGCCTTCAGGTGCCCTGGGCGGCGATGAAGCAGCTGAGCGCCGCCACGGCGCTGAGCCGGAAGCGCAGCGTCAGCCAGGCCGACGCGCCCAGCGACGGGTACAGCTTGCGGTCGGCGACGTAGCAGGCGATCAGCAGGAAGCCCTCGATCACCAGGCCGGCATAGGGCGGCATCGTCGAGGCGATCCAGGCCAGCAGCGCCGGCACGACGCCCCAGATGAAGGGCGACGGCGACGGGACGCTCTGGCGCATGCCCAGGCCCCAGTGGATCGCGCCCAGGAAGGTGATCACGATGGCCGCGTAACGCGACAGGCCGTCGGTGACGTAGGGATGGGCGTCCTCCCGCACCAGCCAGACCAGCAGCGCGCCCAGCACAAACGGGATCAGGCCCGCATAACCCAGTCGCGCGGCGATCGGGTTGACGGAGGCCGAGGCGGCGTGCACCGGCGCGGGATGGTGGGGCGTGCGGTCGCTCATCGGGATCAGGACTTCTTCTGGTTCTTGTCCGCTTCCTGGATCGCCTGGAAGCGTTGTTCGAGCTGCTGCGGGCTGAGCGCGCCCGGGGCGCGCGTGCCGTTCTCGAACAGGATGGCCGGCGTGCCGTTGACGCGGATCTTCTGGCTCAGGGCCAGGTTGCGCTGGATGGCGGAGCTGTCGCACTTCGCGTCGGCCGGGGGCGCCATCGTGCCGTCGATCATCCAGTTGCGCCAGGCGACGGTGTTGTCCTTGGCGCACCACATCGTGCGCGACTTCTCCGGCGAATCGCCGCCGAGGATCGGGACCACGAAGGTGTAGACGGTGATGTTGTCGACTTCCTGCAGCGACTTCTCGAAGCGCTTGCAGTAGCCGCAGTTCGGATCGGCGAAGACGGCGATGCGGCGCTTGCCGTCGCCCTTCTTCCAGACGATCGCGTCCTTGAGCGGCAGCGAGGCGAAGTCGATCGCGGTGATCTTCTCGACGCGCTCCTGGGTGACGTTCTTGCGGTTCTTCAGGTCGAGGATCTCGCCCTCGATGAGGTACTGGCCGCTGGCGTCGGTGTAGCGGATCTCGCTGCCGATGCGGACTTCCCACAGCCCGGCGATGGGGCTGGGGCGGATCTCATCGATCTTGATCTCCTTGGGCATCACCGTGGCGAGGTTCTTGCGGATGGTGTCCTCGTTGGCCTGGGCCGAGCAGCCGTACAGGCCGAGCGCGGCCAGGGAAGCGACGAGGGCCACGGTCTTGCGCGACAGGCGCGAGACGCCGCAGACGCGGGAAGCACGGGAGAAGGACTTGGACAGCAAGGCGGTCATGGGAACTTTCAGGGAACTTCAGGATGAACGGGCGAAGCCGTTCAATGGCCGAGCGCGCGCGCGGTGAGCCATTTCTTGAGGGGGCCCGCGCGGTCGACCAGGCGCAGGCCCTCGTTGCGCAGGCGCGCCAGCACCGGCGCCTGGCTGGCGAAGCCACGCAGCAGGCCGTCGGTCAACTCGCCCATCGCCCAGGTCGGGGCGATGCGGGCGCGGGCGTAGCGGCGCAGCAGTTTCTCGTCGCCGAGGCTGCGCCAGGATTCGCGTCGGACGATCACGTCCACCAGCGCCTCGACGTCGGCCAGGCCCAGGTTCAGGCCCTGCCCGGCCAGCGGATGGACGAGATGCGCGGCGTCGCCGAGCAGCACCCAGCCGGGGCCGCACAGCGCATCGGCGCGGCACAGCTGCAGCGGCCAGGCCTGACGCTCGCCAGCCAGCTTCAAGGTGCCGGCGGCGCCGCCGGTGGCTTCGAGCAGCGCGGATTCGAATTCGGCCGGGCCGGCGGCCATCAGGCGGCGGGCCTCGTCCTTGGGCAGCGACCAGACCAGACCGTAGCTGTGGCCGGGCTCGGGGCGGTCGAAAGGCAGCAGCGCCAGCACGTCCGGAGAACGGAACCACTGCCAGGCCTGCCCCTGGTGCGGCTTGCTCGCGGTCAGCCGGGTGGCCACGCCCATGTGGCCGTAGTCGTGGCGTTCGTAGTGGACGCCGAATTCCTGCGCGGCGCCGGTATCGCGGCCTTCGCACAGGGCCTGCAGCGTGGCGGGGACCGGTTCGGTCACGCGCTGCACGTGCGGCGCGAAGCGCAGCGCGGCGTCGAGCTGGTCCTCCAGCGCGGCCGCGTCGACGATGTGGGCGAGCTCGCCGGCGCCCTGCTGCCAGGCGCTGAAGTGCAGCTCCGCGCCGGCGCGGTCGCCGTGGATGCGCATGTCGTGCACCGGGGTGCGGGCATCCTCGGCCAGGCCTTCCCACACGCGCAGCCGGGTCAGCAGCGCGACGGAGGCCGCGTTGAGCGCGTAGGCGCGCACGTCGGCCGAGGCCGAAGGGGTGGTCGGCCGGGCCAGCAGGGCCACGCGCAGGCCGCGCGCGCCGAGCGCCAGCGCCAGGCTGCGACCGACGCAGCCGTTGCCGCGCACCAGGACGTCGAACTTTTCCATGGACGGCGATTGTAGGCAGGGGCGGTGCACGGGTCCCGGGCGGACTTCCAGGCGGGATCAAAGGCGGGATCGGCGGTGGCGGCGCCGCCTGACTAAAATGCCGGTTTCGCCCGCGCGCTGCCGCAGGCCCGAACCGCCCCAGCATTCCCCCAGCATTTCCCCCAGTCTCCCCCGAAAGCCAACCATGAGCCTCAAATGCGGCATCGTGGGCCTGCCCAACGTCGGCAAGTCCACCCTCTTCAACGCGCTGACGAAGGCCGGCATCGCCGCCGAGAACTATCCCTTCTGCACCATCGAGCCCAACGTGGGCATCGTCGAGCTGCCCGATCCGCGCCTGGGGAAGCTGGCGGAGATCGTCAAGCCCGAGCGCATCGTGCCGGCGATCGTCGAGTTCGTGGACATCGCGGGCCTGGTGGCGGGGGCGTCCAAGGGCGAGGGCCTGGGCAACCAGTTCCTGTCGCACATCCGCGAGACCGACGCGATCGTGAACGTCGTGCGCTGCTTTGAAGACCCGAACGTGATCCACGTCAACGGCAAGGTGGACCCGATCTCCGACATCGAGGTGATCCAGACCGAGTTGTGCCTGGCCGACCTCGGCACCGTGGAGAAGAGCCTGCACCGCTACAACAAGGTGGCGCGTGCGGGCGACAAGGAGGCGGCGGCGTTGGTGAAGGTGCTGGAGAAGTGCCAGGTCGCGCTGGACCAGGCCAAACCGGTGCGCTCCATCGACTTCAGCAAGGAAGAACTGGTCATCCTGAAGCCGCTGTGCCTGATCACGGCCAAGCCGGCGATGTTCGTGGGCAACGTGTCGGAAGACGGTTTCGAGAACAACCCTTTCCTGGACCGGCTGAAGGAATACGCGGCGGGCCAGAACGCGCCGGTGGTGGCGATCTGCGCCAAGACCGAGGCGGAGCTGTCCGAGATGGAAGACGAGGACCGCGCGATGTTCCTGGCCGAGATGGGCCAGGACGAGCCGGGTCTGAACCGCCTGATCCGCGCCGGCTTCAAGCTGCTCGGACTGCAGACCTACTTCACGGCGGGCGTGAAGGAAGTGCGCGCGTGGACCATCCACGTCGGCGACACGGCGCCGCAGGCGGCCGGCGTGATCCACACCGACTTCGAGCGCGGCTTCATCCGGGCGCAGACGATCGCCTTCGACGACTTCATCCAGTTCAAGGGTGAACAGGCCGCGAAGGACGCCGGCAAGATGCGCGCGGAAGGCAAGGACTACGTCGTCAAGGACGGGGATGTGCTGAACTTCCTGTTCAACGTCTGACCGGCCCTTCCCCGACCCGCCAAACGCCCGCTCACGCGGGCGTTGTCGTTTTTGTCAGGCAAATCCCGACAGGAAGTTGCGCCCTTCCCTGCTCCCCCGGGACAGGGTGGAGGCTCAGAATGGTGTGGCCACTTCCTGGCTGAGCACCATCATGAAGATCCTCCTCGTCGACGCCTCCGACACCTTCCGCAAGTACCTGTCCGAACGCCTGCGCGTCGTCCCCGGCGCGATGGTGGTGGGTCAGGCCGGCAGCGAGGAGCAGGCGGTGGTCACCGCCTCGCTCTGCGCGCCCGACGTGGTGCTGGCGGACGTCGAACTGCGCACGGGGTCCGGTTTCACGGCGCTGCAGCGGCTGCGCGCCGGCGGCTTCAACGGCACCTCCTACCTCCTGACGACCGCGGACGAGAGCGAGTACGGTCCGCAGTGCGTGGACGCCGGCATCGACGGCTTCTACGACAAGCTGCTGGACCTGGAGCGCCTCATCCAGGCGCTGACCGTGCTCGCCACCGCGCCGAAGAACTTCGAGGCGGCGAGGATCAAGCTGAGCTGATCGCCTCGCACTGCCTCCCCGCGATGCAAAACGCCCGCTTCCGCGGGCGTTTTGCATGGGCACGTCGGCACGCTCAGCGGCAGCCCGCTTCCTTCAGCCGGAACGCTGTGTCCTTGGTGCGCTGATTCACCAGCCGGCATTCCGCGTAGCCCTTCAGCGGACGGACCAGCACGACCGCCGTGCGGTGGTAGCTGCACACCGCATACGCGTCTTCCAGCGCGCCGACCTTCCAGGTCGCCGTCTCGGTGACGCCGCCCTTCGGGTCCTTCTTCTCCTTGAGGTCGTCGTAGATCGCGCCGTCGGACTTGCTCACCGGTCCCAGGTTGATCTGGAACCCCGTGAGCGCGTGTCGCGTCGGACCGGCGCCTTCCACGGCGGCTTCCCAGCCGGACGGCGCGGCGGCGGCCCGTTGCTCGGTCGCGCCGAGTTCCGTGGGGCAGGAGAAGGGCTCCGGCGCGGCCAACGCCGACGCACAGGCCAGGATCATCGAGGCGGGCAGCGCGGCCCGAAGAAAGAGGGTCACCATTGGATCGTTGCGTAGTCGAGACCGCGGTAGAAATAGGTGTTGGCCTTCTTGTGGGCCGTGGGGTCGAAGTAGACCTCACGTTCCTTGATCGCGTCCACGCCGCGGTACTGCTCGACGATCTTGAAGCCGATCACCACGCCGCTCTTGTCCTTGACCACGCCGGAGAAGAAACCGGAATGCTGGCCCGTCGAGCCGTTCGGATAGAAGCCGCCGGCGTTCCAGCCGCTCGCGATCGGCGTGCCCGGCTGCAGCGAGCTCACGAAAGCGGGGGTCAGCGACGTGCCCTTCTTCCAGTTGTCCGGCTGCGTGCGCGGCGCGCCGGCCAAGGCCTTCACCAGCTCCGCGCACTGGATCGCGCCGTCGGCGCGCAGCACCGGCGGCTGGCCGACCTGGCGCGAAATGTCCGGCACGACGCCGAGGTGTTCGAAGTAGTTGCGGGTGGCAATGGCGGCGGAAGTCATGGAAGTCCCGGAGATGACGACAGCGGCGGAGTCTAGGGATCCGGTCGCCGAGTCCCTACTGACCTTCGTCACCTGCCAGGGGCATGCGTCAGGGACTCGCGACGCCAGCTGTCCATCAGCACCCGGCTGTGCTCGCGCGAGGCGCGCTTGATCGTCGCGACCTCCTCCGGGCCGAAGCGCTCCCAGCCGAGCTTGGTGAGCATGGTCCGCCGTCCGAGCGAGAACACCATGATCTGCCCGCACAGCATCATCACGCGCATCGCCAGCAGCGGATCCTTCTCCGTCATGCCGCAGTAGCGCGCCAGCACGCGCGCCGACAGCTCACCCATCTTCGGACGTTGTCCCTGGTCGAACAACTCGAACAGCACACCGGGCGCGTGACCGATCTGCTCGTGAGCGATGAACAACCGGCGATGCTCGGCGTCGTCCGGCAGCAACTGGAAGTCGGTCAGCGCATCCAGCATGTCTCCGAAGGCCTCGAAGAGCTGCTCCCCCGTGGCTGCGGGGTCGTCGAGCACCGCCTGCGTTCGCGTCACCACTGGATCGAAATGCGCGGTCAGGCTGTCCGCGATGTACTGCGCGCAGGCCCGGTAAACGCCTTCCTTGTTGTCGAAGTAGTACTGCAGCGCCGGCGCATTCACGCCGGCCGCCTTCGCGATCTCGCGCGTCGACGCACCTTCGAAGCCGCGCTCGCTGAACAGCCGCAGTGCCACGTCGATGATGCGGCGGCGCGTCTCCTCGCCGCGTGCATAGGCAGCGTCGGCGCGGTGTCGGGGGGCTCTGACGGGGCGTTCGGTCATGTGTAAAGCTGATTGAAGTCAAAAATATACCAGTTGACAGAAATCTTCCAACTGGAAAAAGATAGCGACCGGAATAATTCTGCAAACCGGTCGACCCGGCGCTCCCCCATGTCTTCCCAGACCTCCGGAAATTCTTCGAACCGCAGGCCCGTGCTGCTGGCCGTCGCCGTCGCGGCGCTCGTCGCCGCCGGCGCGTACGGCGTCCACTGGTGGACCACCGGCCGTTTCATCGAAACCACCGACGACGCCTACCTGAAGGCCGACAGCGTCACCGCCGCGCCCAAGGTCGGCGGCTATGTGACGCAGGTCTACGTGGTCGCCAACCAGACCGTGAAGCGCGGCGATCCGCTGGTGAAGCTGGACGCGCGCCAGTACCAGGCCGCCGCCGACCAGTCGAAGGCGACCATCGACGGCCGCAAGGCCGACATCCGCCGCTTCGAGGCGGACATCCTCCAGCAGCAGGGCCAGCTCGCGCAGACGCGCGCCCAGGCCGAAGCCTCGCGCCTGGCGCTGGCGCATGCGCAGGACGAGGTGACGCGCCACACGCCGCTGGCCGCCACCGGCGCGACGACCGCAGAACGCCTGGCTGAGCTGCGCAACAACCGCGACCAAGCCGTCGCCAGCCTCGCCGCCGCCGAGGCCGCGGTGAAGGCCGCCGACGGCCGGCTGAAGTCGAGCGAGGCGCAGGTCGCGCAGTCGAAGGCGCAGGTCGAGGCCGCCGAGGCCGCGCTGCGCCAGAACCACCTCGACGTCGACGACACCGTCGTGCGCGCCGCCATCGACGGCCGCATCGGCGACACGACCGTGCGCGTCGGGCAGTTCGTGCAACCGGGCACGCGGATGATGACCGTGGTGCCGACGCAGGACGTCTACCTGGTCGCCAACTTCAAGGAGACGCAGATCGGCCGCATGCGCGCCGGGCAGCCGGTGACGCTGCACGTCGACGCCCTGCCCGACCTCGACCTGCACGGCACCGTCGAGAGCTTCTCGCCCGGCACCGGCGCGCAATTCGCGCTGCTGCCGTCGGAGAACGCCACCGGCAACTTCACGAAGATCGTCCAGCGTGTGCCGGTGCGCATCCGGGTCGACCTCGATCCGAAGGCGGATTCCGCGCTGCGCGATCGCCTGCTGCCCGGACTCTCCGTGACCACCGACGTCGACACCCGCGGAGCCCGCCATGGCTGAGGCCGCCCCGTCGGCCGTGCCCGGTGCGCAAGGCGCGTCGAACGCTCCCGGAGCCGCCCCGCACGCCGAGCCCAACGCCGGCACGGGCGACTGGATCGCCGTCGCGGCCGGCGCGCTCGGCGCGCTGATGGCGACGCTGGACATCTCGATCACCAACTCGGCGCTGCCGCAGATCCAGGGCGCCATCGGCGCGACCGGCACCGAGGGCACCTGGATCTCGACCGGCTACCTGATGTCGGAGATCGTGATGATCCCGCTGGCCGCCTGGCTCACGCGCGTCTTCGGGCTGCGCAACTTCCTGGTCGGCAACGCGGCGCTGTTCACCTTCTTCTCGGTGCTGTGCGGCCTCTCGGGCAGCCTGCCGATGCTGATCCTCGCCCGCATCGGGCAGGGTTTCACCGGCGGCGCCATGATCCCTACCGCGCAGACCATCATCCGCACCCGACTGCCGCGGCATCAGCTCCCGGTCGGCATGACGCTGTTCGGGCTGATCGTGCTGCTCGGGCCGCTGCTGGGGCCGGTGCTCGGCGGCTGGCTGACCGAGAACGCCAGCTGGCACTGGTGCTTCTTCATCAACGTGCCGGTCTGCGCGGCGCTGCTCGCGCTGCTCCTGCTCGGCCTGCCCGCGCAGCGCATGCACCTGGAGGAGTTCATCCGCGCCGACTGGCTGGGCATCGTCGGCCTCGCGGTCGGGCTGTCGACGCTGACCGTCGTCCTCGAGGAAGGTCAGCGCGAGCGCTGGTTCGAGTCCTCGCTGATCATCGCGCTGAGCCTCGTCTCCGCGATCGGCATGGCGATGATCGCGCTCTCGCAGCACTACGCCGCCAAGCCCATCCTGCGGCTGCGCCTGATGCGCAACTGGCACTACGCCAGCGTCATCGTCATCGTGTTCACCGTCGGCGCCGGGCTGTACTGCATCTCCTACCTGGTGCCGCAGTTCCTGGCGCTGATCGCCGGCTACAACGCGCAGCAGTCCGGCGCGATCATGCTGCTGGCAGGGCTTCCCGCCTTCCTGATGATGCCCATCCTGCCGCGGCTGATCTCGCGCGTGGACCTGCGCGTGATGGTCATCCTGGGACTGGCCGCCTTCGCCGCGAGCTGCCTGCTCGACATCAGCCTCACCGCCCAGAGCGTCGGCCACGACTTCGTCGGCTCGCAGCTGCTGCGCGGCGTCGGACAGATGCTCTGCATGATGCCGCTCAACCAGGCGTCGATGGCCACGGTCACGCGCGAGGAATCGGGCGACGCCGCCGGCATCTACAACATGGCGCGCAACCTCGGCGGCTCGGTCGGCCTGGCCGTCATCGGCACTTTCATCGACCGCCGCAACAGCCTGCACATCGACCGGCTCGGCGAGACGCTCAACGCGAACGCCACGCTGGTCCAGGAACGCCTGGCCGGCAGCACCGCGAGCCACTTCGCGCAGGTCGGCGATTTCGCCTACGCGCAGCTGCAGGCGATGAAGGAGATGGTGCTGACCATCCATCAGCAGGCCAGCGTCATGACCTTCTCCGAAACCTTCTACGTGCTCGCGGCCGCGCTGCTGCTCTGCGTCCCGCTCGCGCTCACGCTCAAGACACCGCTGCAGCCCGGCAAGGCGCCGGTGTCCAACGACGCGCATTGAGATTCCCATGCTCCACTTTCCGCTCCTTTCCGCTCCGCTCTCCCGCTTCCGGCTGTCGGGACCGCTCCGGCTCACCACGCTCACGACGCTGTCGGCCGTGGCGGCCGCAGCGGCGATGCTGCTGCTCGCCGGCTGCACCACGGTCGGTCCCGACTACAAGGGCGCGCCGGCCGTCGCGGCCGATGCGCTCCAGCAACCGCGCTTCAAGCGCGACGACGCGTCGACCGGCGCGACGGCGCCGACCTCCGACGACGCTTCAGCGCCGGTCGCGGCGCAGTGGTGGCGCGCGCTCGGCGATGCCACGCTCGACGGACTCGTCGACCAGGCGCTGAGCCAGAGCCCGACGCTGCAGGCCGCCGAAGCGCGTCTGCGTTCCGCGCGCGCCGCGTTCAACGAACAGGAAGCCAACGGTCGTCCGAAGGGCTCGGCGTCGGCGCTCGGCGTCGGTGTCTGGCAAGGCCCGGGCACCGACCACGAGAACTCGCTCCATCTCTACAGCGTCGGCTTCGACGCGACCTGGGAAGTCGACCTCTTCGGCGGCACCAGGCGCGCGGTCGAGGCCGCCTCCGCGCAGGCGCAGGCCGTGCAGGCGGACCTCGCCGATGCGCAGGTCTCGTTGACGGCGGAGGTCGCATCGACCTACGTCGGCCTGCGCGCCCAGCAGCGTCGGCAGGCGCTCTTGCGCGACACGGCTGCCTTCGACGCGCAGGCGTTGACGCTGGTGCGCCAGCGGCGCGACCAGGGCGTCGCGAGCGCCGACGACGTGGAGCAACGCGCCCAGCAGGCCGAGGCGACGCAGTCCTCGCTCGCCGACGTGGCGGCGGAGATCGCCGCCTCGCTCGACCGGCTGGCCTTGCTGACGGGACAGGCCCCCGGCGCGCTCGACGAACCACTGGCCGCCTCGCAGTCCGGGCCGCTCGCGCTGCCTCATGCGCCGGACAGCGTCGCCATCGGCGATCCCGCCGCCCTGCTGCAGCGCCGTCCGGACATCCGCGCGGCCGAGCGCCGTCTCGCCGGCCGCAACGCGCAGATCGGCCAGGAGAAGGCGAAGTACTTCCCCAAGCTCAGCCTGCTGGGCAACATCGGCGTCGCCGGCACCGACCCCGGCAAGCTGCTGCGCACCGACCACCTCGCGCTGGCCGCCGTGCCTTACCTGAGCTGGAACTTCCTCGACTTCGGCCGGACAGCAGCCGCGGTGCGCGAGGCCGAAGCGGGCCGAGACGAAGCCGTCGCCAACTACAAGGCCGCGGTGCTCGCTGCCCTGCAGGATGCGAACACCTCGCTGGCCCGCTTTGGCAGACAGCGTCAGTCGGTCCAGCATCTGCTGGCGCAGCAGGGCTCGACATCGCGCACGCTGGATCTGACCCGGCAACGTCGCCAGGCCGGCGCCGCGAGCCAGATCGATCTGCTCGACGCGCAACGCCGCGACACCGAGGCACGATTGAAGGCGCTGGACGGCGAGACCGCCCTGCTGAAGGACTTCGTGGCCTTGCAGAAGAGCCTCGGCCTCGGCTGGGATCTGCCGACCTGACGCCGTCGTTGGTTTCGCAGGACAAGCGCCCGATCCGGGGGGCAATCCGCCGTATCGGGCACCTTCGGGCGGGGGTAGGCTGGCGCTCATGACCGATGCGTCCTCCCCCGCTCCGTCTGCCGGGACCGCCACGGGCGCCGCGGTCCGGTCGGCCCTGCTCAACGTCGCCCTCGCGCTGGCCTACCTCGCGCTCGGCGTCCTGTCCCTGAAGCTGATCCTGCCGCCGGACTTCGTTTCCCCCATCTATCCCGCCGCCGGACTCGCGGTCGCCGCCGCGCTGCGCTGGGGACCCGGCGTGCTGCCGGGCATCGCGATCGGCGGCGCAGCGGTCAGCCTCACGATCGGACTCGACCGCTCGCACGTCCAGCCGCTGCAGCCCGTGCTCGTCGGCCTGGGCGGCGCGGCGCAGGCGTGGCTGGGCGCCTGGCTCGCCAGACGCTGGACCGGCGACCATCCCCCGCTGTGCGAACCCGCAGAACTGGTGCGCTTCCTGGTCGCGACCGCCGGCATCGCCTGTCTGGTCGGGCCAAGCGTCGGCGTCGCCGCCTTGTGGATCACCGGCGCGATCGGACCGGCGCAGGTGATCCCGCACTGGCTCGCGTGGTGGGTGGGCGACGCGATCGGCGTGCTGATCGGCGCGCCCGTATCGCTGGCGCTGTTCGGTCTGCCGCGCAAGCACTGGGCGCCGCGACGGCTGAGCGTGGCGCTGCCCATGCTGATCGCCTGCGCACTGCTGTTCGGCGCCACGCTGCATGTCGCCCGGAACGAGGAGGGACGTCGGCGTCACGCCTTCGACCTGGAAGCGGTCAATGCGCTGAACACCTTGTCCGACACGCTGTCGATGCCGCTGACCGCGCTGGAGGCCAACCACAGCCTGCTGCTGGTTGCGCCGAACATCAGCCGCGTCGACTTCGAGCGCGCGCATGCCGAGCGGGCCCGCGCCGGCGGCGCCGTGTACGCGGTCGGCTGGGCGCCGCTGGTGCGTCCGCAGGACCTGCCCGCCTTCGAGAAGGCGGCGCAGGCGGACGGCTACGTCGGTTATCGCGTGTATGAACGGCGCCGGCCGGGCGACTTGACCCCCAACCCCGCCGAAGACCGGCTGCCGATCCGCCTGATCGCGCCGTTCGCCCGCAACCGGCCGGCGATGGGCGCCAACGTCCGCAACATCCCGCAGGCGCGCGCCGCGCAGGAACGCGCGATGGCGACCGGCCAGCCGGCGGCCAGCGAGAGCTTCCCGCTGTCTCAGGACGCGGGCGTGACGCTGATGGGCGTGGTGGTCTACCGCGCGCTCTATGAGGGCGGCTCCACCGATCTCCGCGACGCCGCGGGCCGCGCCCGCCGGCCCACCGGCGTGGCCTTCGCGACGCTGCGGCCCGAAACGCTGCTGCACGACGCGCTGGCGGCGCGCAAGGGTCGGCTGGACTACTGCCTGATCGACGTCACCGCCGGCAGCCGTCGTCCGCTGCTGGCCGGCGACGAGCGCTGTCTGCGCCTGCCGGCCGCGCTGCCGAGCCGCTCGCGCGACTTCGACTTCGCCGGGCGCGCGTGGCGGCTGGTCGTCTACAACCCGTCCGGGCTGCCGATGCTCGACGGCGGCGCCGCCCTGCCCTTCGCGATCGCGGGTCTGGCCGGCACCGCGCTGCTGGGCCTGCTGCTGCTGTCCGTCACCGGCAGCACCGCGCGGGTCGCCCGGCGGGTCGAGGAAGCCACCCACCGCCTGCGCGCCAGCGAGGAGCGCTTCCGGGACATCGTCGAACACGCGCCGATCGGCGTGGTTACCTGCGACCTCAACGCCAGGCCTCAGGAGATCAACCCCTACTTCTGCCAGCTGCTGGGCATGAGCCTCGAGCAGCTGAAGGCGCGCTCCATCCTGGCGATCACCCATCCCGAGGACCGGGCCGAGGACAGCCGGCTCGGCATGGCGCTGATCCGGGGCGAACTCGGTCGCTACAGCCGCGTCAAGCGCTACATCGGCGGCCAGGGTCAGGTCATCACCGTCCGGTCCACCGTCAGCCTGCTGCGCGACGCGCAGGGCCAGCCGTCGCGCTTGCTGGGCGTGGTCGAGGACATCGGCGAACAGCTCCGGCTCGCGGAGCTGGAGCGCATCCATGAGGCCGAACTCGCGGCCAACCGCGCCAAGAACGAGTTCCTCTCCCGGATGAGCCATGAGCTCCGCACCCCGCTGAACGCGATGCTGGGCTTCTCGCAACTGCTGGAGTCGGACCCCGAGTCGGCGCTGAGCGCGCGGCAGCGCGGCTGGCTGGCGCAGATCCAGCAATCGGGCTGGCACCTGCTGGCCATGATCAATGACACGCTGGACCTGTCGCGCCTGGACGCCGGCGGCCTGCGCGTGCAGATCGACGACCAGGACCTGGCGCCCATCGTCTCGGACAGCCTGGCGATGATCGAGACCCAGCGCCAGCGTCGGGGGGTGGCGGTGGACGTCGAGCTCGCGCCCGACGCCGGCCGGCTGCGCGCCGACGCCACCCGGCTCAAGCAGGTCCTGACCAACCTCCTCAGCAACGCCGTCAAGTACAACCACGAGGGCGGACGGGTCCGGCTGCGGGCACGACGCATCAACGATTCGCAGGTTGAACTCAGCGTGAGCGACACCGGCCCCGGCCTCACGGAGGGTCAGATGGGGCAGCTGTTCCAACCCTTCAACCGGTTGGGGCGCGAGGTGGGCGCCATCGAGGGGACGGGGATCGGGCTGGTGATCACGCAGCGGCTGCTGGCGCTGATGGGCAGCCGCCTGCGGGTGGCCAGCATCGCCGGCGAGGGGGCCACTTTCAGCTTTGATCTTCCGATTTCTTCGGTAGATCAATGACTTAAGTCGGTCCTAAGACGGCAGGCTCACACTCGGTTTCAAGGGTAGCCCTCCCGTGACCCAGCCGATCTGGCGAGCCTTAGCACTCCTCCCGCATGAGTGCTAATATCGTTGGCGTCGGGTCGGAGGACCGCCCCGATACAGGAGCAACGAACCCATGTCCAACACCCTTGCATTGAAGGTCCGCGATCCCTGGTCCCTGGTGCCGTCGCTCGGGAACCTGGATGCGTACATCACGGCGATCAACCACATCCCGCTGCTGACGCCGGAAGAAGAGAAGGATTACGCCACGCGTCTGAAGACGCATGGCGACGTGGACGCGGCCGGCCGGCTGGTGCTGTCGCACCTGCGGCTGGTGGTGTCGATCTCGCGCCAGTACCTGGGGTACGGGCTGCCGCAGGGCGACCTGATCCAGGAAGGCAACGTGGGCCTGATGAAGGCGGTCAAGCGCTTCGATCCGGAGCAGAACGTCCGCCTGGTCTCGTACGCGATGCACTGGATCAAGGCCGAGATCCACGAGTACATCCTGAAGAACTGGCGCATGGTCAAGGTCGCGACGACCAAGGCGCAGCGCAAGCTGTTCTTCAACCTGCGCTCGAAGAAGCACGCGCTGAAGGAACACGCCGAGAACCAGCAGCGCACCTCGCTGACGGAAGCCGAGATCGCCTTGGTGGCGGAAGAGCTGAACGTCAAGCCCGAGGACGTGGTCGAGATGGAGACGCGGCTCTCCGGCGGCGATGTGGCACTGGAACCGCAGACCGACGACGACGGGGAGACTTTCGCGCCGATCGCCTACCTGGCGGACGACGCGCAGGAACCGACGCGGGTGATCGAGTCCCGGTCCCGCGACCGTCTGGCCACGGACGGCCTGCAGAAGGCGCTGGACCTGCTGGACGACCGCAGCCGCCGCATCGTCACGGAGCGTTACCTGAACGTCAACGACGACGGTTCGGGCGGCATGACGCTGCACGAGCTGGCGGCCGAGTACAAGGTCTCCGCGGAGCGGGTCCGACAGATCGAAGTCGCTGCGATGAAGAAGATGCGCAAGGCGATGGTGGCGGAAGCCGCTTGATCCGAGCCTGCTCGATCGCCTGATAGACGCCCCATGACGAAGGCCCCGCGATGCGGGGCCTTTGTCTTTTTCGATGCCACCACCACCCGTGCCTGAGGCCTGCGGGGGCCAGGGGGTTGACCCGATTTGTGGAACATGTGACACGTATGAGGGCCGGCCCCCTGGCCCCCGCAGGCCGAGCGCTGGTTTACTGCCCAGCGATCAACGCCTTGATATCGCTCATCAACGCCTGCGCGCCCGCGCCGTAGCGTGAGAACACCCGCACCCGTCCTTGCGGATCGAACAGGAAGCTGGCCGCCGTGTGGTCCATGGTGTAGCTGTCGGGGGTCTTTCCCGGCACCTTGGCGTAGTAGATCTTGAATTCTTTGGCCGTCTCCTTGAGCTGCTCCGGCGAGCCGCGCAGCGCGACGAAGCCGGGGTCGAAGCTGTCGAGGTAGGCCTTCAGCAGCTCGGGCTTGTCGCGTTCCGGATCCACGGTGACGAACACGCCCTGGACCTTGTCGCCGTCCGGCCCGAGGGCCTTCTTGACCTGCGCCAGTTCGGCCAGCGTGGTCGGGCAGACGTCCGGGCACTGCGTGAAGCCGAAGAACACGACCACGACCTTGCCCTTGAAGTCGTCCAGTGTGCGCGTCTTGCCGTTCTGGTCGGGCAGGCTGAAGCCGCGCGCGTAGGCCGCGCCGGTCAGGTCCACGCCCTGGAAGCTGGCCTTGGGCGCCGAGGAGAAGCCCAGCTTGTCGCAGCCCGACAGCAGCGTCGCCGCGCCGAGGGCGCCCAGGGAACCCAGGGCGCCGAGTCCGAGAGAACGTCGCGAGATCATCCGTACATCCGATCCGAAGGAAGGTTCCGAGGTCCGTCGTCCGAGTCAGCTCAACTGATCCACGGACTGACGTAGTGGTCCAGCAGCAGCGCGCCGAAGAGCAGCGACAGGTGCAGGAGCGAGAACATGAAGGTCTTGCGCGCCAGCGCTTCCGAATATGCTCTCCACAGCTTGAAGGCGTAGTAGCAGAACATCAGCCCCAGCACGAGGGCCGCAGCCAGGTAGATCCAGCCGCTCATGCCCGTCAGGAAAGGCAGCAGCGTCGCCGCGAACAGGATCCAGGTGTAGAGGAAGATCTGCAGCCGGGTGAACTCGTTGCCGTGCGTGACCGGCAGCATCGGCAGGCCGGCCTTGCGGTAATCCTCGCTGCGGTACAGCGCCAGCGCCCAGAAGTGCGGCGGCGTCCACAGGAAGATGATCAGGCACATCAGCCAGGCTTCGGAGCCCAGCTCGCCGCGCATCGCCGCCCAGCCCAGCACCGGCGGCATCGCGCCCGACGCGCCGCCGATCACGATGTTCTGCGGCGTCGTCGGCTTCAGGACCATCGTGTAGATGATCGCGTAGCCGACGAAGGTCGCGAAGGTCAGCCACATCGTCAGCGGGTTCACCAGCACGTACAGGATCGCCGACCCCAACGCGCACAGCGCGCCCGAGAACAGCAACGTCTGGTTGCGGCTGAGCTCGCCGCGCGCGGTCGGACGCCACGCGGTGCGCTTCATCTTGGCGTCGATGTGCTGCTCGATCAGGCAGTTGAACGCCGCCGCCGCGCCCGCCACCAGCCAGATGCCGCCGGTGCCGGCGATCAGCCGCACCCACTCGTCGCCCTGCGGTAGGCCGGGGATCGCCAGCGCCATGCCGATGAACGCGCAGAACACGATCAGCTGCACGACCCGGGGCTTGGTCAGTTGGTAGAACTGCCACCAGCGGGAGGGCATGGCGGCCTGCGTCGCGGAACTCATTTCGAACCCATCGTCAGGATGCCGGCGCGCACCGGCGCCGGCTCAATCACAGTGGTCGTCCGGCCGGCACGCAGCCGCGCCAGCACGATCGCACACATCAGCAGGAGCGCCGCGGCGCCGCCGGTATGGGCCAGCGCAGCCACCAGCGGCCACCCCAGCACCACGTTCGACAAGCCCGAGGCCAGTTGCCACGCGCCCACCGCCAGCAGGCGGCGCGCCCAGCGCCGGGCTTCGAGCCCTTCACCGCCGGCCTCGACACCGCCCTGGCGCCACAGCGCCCAGGCCAGCGCCAGCAACGCGGCGAACACGATCATCGCGCCGCCACGATGCGCCAGGTGGATCGCCGTCAGCGCCTCGAACGGCAACCAGCCGCCGTGGGCGCCGCGACCCAGTTCGCGCCACAGCGTGAAGCCATGTTCGAAGTCGGTCGGCGGCAGCCATTGTCCCTGGCAGGTCGGGAAGTCCTGGCAGGCCAGCACCGCATAGTTCGTGCTGACCCAGCCGCCCAGCGCGACCTGCACGATCGCGAGCACCGTGAAGGCCGCGAATGCGCGTCTCAAGCCGGCGGGCCAGGTCAGCGGCTTCGGTGCATACGATTCGGCCTGCCACGCCAGTAGCATCAGCAGCCCGAGCGCCAGCAGCAGGTGCGTCGTCACGATGGCAGGGAACAGCTTCATCGTCACCGTCCAGGCGCCGAAGACCCCTTGCACCAGGATCCACACCAGCGACAGCGTCGCCCACCACGGCGACGGGGTCGTCTCGCCGGTGCGGCGGCCGCGCGACCACACCCACCAGCTGAGGATCACCAGCACCACGAGCAGGAAACCGACGCCGCCCGCCATGTAGCGATGCAGCATCTCCATCCAGGCCTTGCCGTGCGTCACCGGCCCCGTCGGCATCGCCGACTGCGCGGCGAGGATCTCGGCCTTCGCGCCGATCGGCGAGGCGCTGCCGTAGCAGCCGGGCCAGTCCGGACAGCCGAGGCCGGAATCGGTCAGCCGCGTCAGCGCGCCGATCAGGATCAGGTCGAAGGTCAGGAAGGTCGCCAGCAGCGTGAGCGCGCGCAGCCGCTTCGCCGCGGAATCGCCGCGATGCCGCCATTGCCACCAGACCAGCGGCACCGCGCCGACGAGCGCGGCCATCGCCAGCAGCTCCAGCAGCGGCTCGAAATCGAAACCGATCGCCAATCCGTTCATGCGCGGGTCGTCCTCGTCATCACCGCCCGGGCTTGTCCCAGCCGGCGTTGGCGCGCATCAGGCGCTCGAGGTCCTTCTTCAGCGGCGACGGCTCCGGCGTCGCCGGCGAACGCAGCATCCATCGCCCCATCGGATCGACCAGGAACAGGTGCTCGCCCATGCGGCGTCCCGGCGCGGCCATCAGCCAGCCCTCGATCGCCGAGCGCGGGGCGCGCAGCACCGTCGCCGGCGCGCCGTGACCGGTCAGGGCGTCGATCTGCGCCGGCGTCAGCGTGACGTCGTCCGGCACCAGCACCAGCTTGTCGAGCTTGTCGCGGTCCTTGCCGAGCATCTCGCGCAGCTGGCGCTGCATGAAGAGCATGCGCTCGCAGCCTTCATCGCAGGCCCGGTCCGGCACGTAGGTCAGCAGCCATTGGCCCTTGAGCGACTCGGCGCTCACCGGCGCGCCCTGCAGCGTCGTCAGCGCCATCGCGGACGGCAGATCGCGCGTCGGCGTGATCAGGTCGCTGTAGGCGCGACCGCGCAGGTCCAGCACATAGAAGCTGAAGTACGACGCGATCACCGGCGCCGCGCAGACCAGCATCACCAGCCACAGCGTCCAGCGCGATCGCTTGGGCGGATCGAGGTCGGGCACCGGCACCGAATGGACCGCCATCGTCACCGGACCGTCAGGCGGCAGCGGGGTGTCGGTCGGCGCCGGGGCGGCATCGCGACCGTGGTCGTGCTCATCGCGGATCGCGCTGCTCATGGGAGACGCCGTTCACGGGAGACGCTGTTCATCGGAGACCTTGGTGGCACGGGCGGCTCGGCCAGCGCGGTAGGGAGCGAGGACTTGCAACCAGACATAAAGACCCAGGATCAGCGCCGCAAGCGCAAACCATTGAAACGCGTACCCGTAATGCTTGTGGATGTCGACCGCGGGCGGCGGCCAGTGCCGGTGCAGGCCGTCGGCGGCCTCCGCGCCGGGGACCGACGCAGGCGCGCCGACCGTCGGCGCTGCCAGTTCCGGCTCCGTCTGGAGCAGCACCAGCGGCAGCAGCCGCAGACCGGTCTCGGCCTGGAGGCCCGCGAGGTCCACATTCTGCCGGATCGGCCCCGTCTCCGCGTCCCGGCCCAGCGCATAGGCCTTGGACACGGACGCCGCCAAGCGGCCTTCGATCCGCACCTCGCCCGTCGGCGTGGCGATCGGCGGCAACGCCTCGCGCTGCGCCACGTTGCGCGGACCCCAGCCGCGTTGCACCAGGATCGCGTCGTGGCGGCCGGTGAGCTTCAGCGGCGTCACCACGTAGAAGCCGGTGCGGCCGTCCATCACGCGGTTGTCGAGGTACACCGTGTGCGCCGTCTCCCATTCGCCGGTCAGCACTGCGCGACGATGTTCAAGCCCCGACGGCGGCGGCTGATCCGCGGACGGCAGCGCGGCGGTCGCGAGCGGCGCGTCCTGCCCGCGTTCGTCGATCGCCCGCTGCATCGTCTTTTTCTGATCGGCCCGATCGAGTTGCCAGGCCCCGAGCGACAGCGCCGCCGCCACGCCGGCGACGGTCGCGATCACCACGACAGCCTGACGCCCTCTGGCCTGGGGCCTTCGGGCCCGGCCCGATGGCCCCGAAGGGCCTGGATGGGAATAATCGTCCGCCATGAAAGTCATCGTCCTCATCGCGTTCATCGGCATCCTGGCCGCGCTCTTCTCGGCCGGCGTCCTGATGCTGCGCAAGCAGAAGGGCAAGGCCACCATGGCCCGCGCACTGGCGGTGCGCGTCGGGCTGTCGGTGGCGCTGTTCCTGTTCATCCTTTTCAGCGCCTGGATGGGATGGATCCACCCCACCGGACTGCCGATCGGGAAATGAAGGGTCCTTGACCGGCGGTCGATCATCGCCTGATCCGACCGCCGGAAAAGAAAAGCGCCGCATCGAGCGGCGCTTCTTCATTCAGGGGATCGCGCTGTGAAGCGCGGTCACAGCCAGTACACGATGACGTAGAGGCCCAGCCACACGACGTCCACGAAGTGCCAGTACCAGGCCGCGCCTTCGAAGCCGAAGTGGCGATCCGGTGTGAAGTGCCCCTTCATCAGCCGCAACGTGATGAACAGCAGCATCAGCATGCCCACGAACACGTGGAAGCCGTGGAAACCGGTCAGCATGAAGAAGGTCGAGCCGAAGATGCCCGAGCTCAGCTTCAGGTTCAGTTCCTGGTACGCGTGCCAGTACTCGTAGCCCTGGAAGCCCAGGAAGGTCACGCCCAGGATCACCGTCGTCCACATCCAGGCGATCGTCTTCGCGCGCTTGCCGGCGATCAGCGCATGGTGCGCGATGGTCAGCGTGATGCCCGAGGTCAGCAGCAGCGCGGTGTTGATCGTCGGGATGGGCCACGGGCCCATCGTCGCGAACGCATCCACCGTGCCCGCCGGCGAGGCCGTCGCACCGGCCGCCACGCTCGGCCATAGGCCGTTGAAGTCGGGCCACAGCAGCGCGTTGTCGAGGCTGCCCAGCGTCGGGATGCTGTAGCCGCGCGACCAGAATAGCGCGCCGAAGAAGGCCGCGAAGAACATCACCTCCGAGAAAATGAACCAGCCCATGCTCCAGCGGAACGACAGGTCGATGCGGTCGCTGTACTGGCCGCTCTCGCTCTCGCGGATCGCGTCGCCGAACCACTGCTTGAGCGTGAACGCCCACCACAGCAGCCCGAACAGCAGCGACCACTTGCCCCAGTCGTGGCCGTTGATCCACTGGCCCGCGCCCAGGATCACCCAGAACAGCCCGAACGCGGCCATCGCCGGATGCCGCGACGGGCCGGGCACAAAGTAATAAGGCGTGTTGCCATGAGTCGTCGTTGCCGACATGCGTTCTTCTCCTCGAACTCGGTTCTCAGTTCATTGCCGCACCGCTGCTCACCACCCAGCGGACCAGCAGGATCAATCCGACCACGAACATCGCCGCGACGATGACGCCGGCGACGATCACGTGCAGCGGATTGAGCTGCGATACATCTTCCTCGTGTCCCGACCCCTTGCGCACGCCGAAGAAGGACCAGGCCACCGCCCGGAAGGTCCCCAGCAGGGAGCCCTTGCGGCGCATCGCCCGCTTCAGATCCTCGCCCGGCTGCAGGTCATCGGACATCGTCGTTTCCACCGGCCCGGGACGCTCAGGCGCCCGATCCGACCTTCACATCGACCGGCGCGGCCGCCTGCGCCTTGCCCTTCCCCGCGACCTCGAAGAAGGTGTACGACAGCGTGATCGTGCGCACGTCCTTCGGGATCTTCGGGTCGATGACGAACACCACCGGCCATTCCTTCTGCTCGCCCGGCTTCAGCGTGTACTCGTTGAAGCAGAAGCATTCGAGCTTGTTGAAATACGGCGTCGCCTGCTTGGGCGCGTAACTCGGGATCGCCTGCGCCGACATGGTCCGCGCCTGGATGTTCTGGAAGGTGTACATCACCGTCGTCAGTTCGCCCGGGTGGACCGTCAGGTGGCGCTTGGCCGGCTTGAAATCCCACGGGCCGCGCGCGTTGGCGTCGAACTCGATCGAGATCGTCCGGCTGTAGTCGATCTGCGTGTTCTTCACGTCCTCGGCGCGCACCGCGTGCTGGCGTTCCGACAGCGACAGCACGTTGATGCCCAGCGCCGTGCAGATCGCGCGGTACATCGGCACCAACGCGTAGCCGAAGCACGACATCACCGCCACCACGACCAGCAACTTGCCGGTCATCCGCAGGTTCTCCTTGCGGATCCAGGTGGCGCGCTTGGTCGGCCCGGTCATGACACGCCGAGGAACGCGATCTTCACCACGAAGCCGACCAGGAAGACCAGGGCCACGCTGGCCAGGATCAGGCCCAGCCGCCGGTTGCTCTTGCGTTGCTCGGGTGTCAGGGCCATGGCTCGTTCCCTTGGACCGGCGCCGGTCAGCCGACGATCTTCGTGGCCGTCACGTCCAGCTTGGGCGGCGTCTCGAAGGTGTGGAACGGCGCCGGCGACGGCACTTCCCATTCCAGGCCCTCAGCGGCTTCCCACGGCCGTTGCGGCGCCTTCTCCCCCTTGCCGCGCATCATCGGGATGGCCACGGCGATGAAGAAGTAGACCTGCATCAGACCGAAGCCGAAGGCGCCGATGGACGCCAGCGCATTGAAGTCGGCGAACTGCATCGGGTAGTCGGCGTAGCGTCGCGGCATGCCGGCCAGGCCGAGGAAGTGCATCGGGAAGAAGGTGACGTTGAAGAAGATCAGCGAACCCCAGAAGTGGATCTTGCCGCGCGTCTCCGAATACATCACGCCGCTCCACTTCGGCCCCCAGTAATAGACGCCGGCGAACAGCGCGTACAGCGAGCCCGCGACCAGCACATAGTGGAAGTGGGCCACGATGTAGTAGGTGTCCTGGATCTGGATGTCGACCGGCGCGACCGCGCAGATCAGGCCGGTGAAGCCGCCCATCGTGAACACGAAGATGAAGCCGACGGCCCACAGCATCGGGGTCTCGAAGGTCATCGAGCCGCGCCACATCGTCGCCAGCCAGTTGAAGATCTTCACGCCGGTCGGGACCGCGATCAGCATGGTCGCGTACATGAAGAACAGCTGGCCCGTCACCGGCATGCCGGTGGCGAACATGTGGTGCGCCCACACGATGAAGGACAGGATCGCGATCGAGGCCGTCGCGTACACCATCGAGGCATAGCCGAACAGGCGCTTGCGGGCGAAGGCCGGGACGATCTGGCTCACGATGCCGAAGGCCGGCAGGATCATGATGTAGACCTCGGGGTGGCCGAAGAACCAGAAGATGTGCTGGTACATCACCGGGTCGCCGCCGCCCGCGGGCGTGAAGAAGCTGGTGCCGAAGTGGCGGTCCGTCAGCGTCATCGTGATCGCGCCGGCCAGCACCGGCATCACCGCGATCAGCAGGTAGGCGGTGATCAGCCAGGTCCACGCGAACATCGGCATCTTCATCAGCGTCATGCCGGGGGCGCGCATGTTGAGGATGGTCACGATGATGTTGATCGAGCCCATGATCGAGGACGCGCCCAGGATGTGCATCGCGAAGATGCCGGCGTCCATCGACGGGCCCATCTGCAGCGTCAGCGGCGCATAGAGCGTCCAGCCGGCCGCCGGCGCGCCGCCGGGCATGAAGAACGAGCCCACCAGCATCAGCGCCGCCGGGATCATCAGCCAGAAGCTGAAGTTGTTCATCCGCGCGAAGGCCATGTCCGACGCGCCGATCTGCAGCGGGATCATCCAGTTCGCGAAGCCGACGAAGGCCGGCATGATCGCGCCGAACACCATGATCAGGCCGTGCATCGTCGTGAACTGGTTGAACAGCTCAGGATTGAAGAACTGCAGGCCCGGCTGGAACAGCTCGGCACGGATGCACAGCGCCAGGATGCCGCCGATCATCAGCATCGTGAAGCTGAACAGCAGGTACATCGTGCCGATGTCCTTGTGGTTCGTCGCGAAGACCCAGCGCCGCCAGCCCGTGGGGGCATGGTGGTCGTGGTGATCGTCATGGTCATGGGCATGACCGGTCGGGTGGTCGAGCACTGCACTCATGTCAAATCCTCGGTGGCGGTTCGGGTCACTTGGCGCGTTCGGCCACGACTTCCGACGGCTGCACGATCTGGCCGGTCTTGTTGGACCAGGCGTTCTTCGTATAGGTCGCGACGGCGGCGATCTCGCTGTCCTTGAGCACCGTCTTCCAGGCCGGCATCTGGCCCTTGCCGTTCAGCACCAGGTGCAGCTGCTGGGCGTGGTCCTCGGCCTTCACGATCGCCGAGCCGTCCAGCGCCGGGAACTGGCCCGCGCCCTTGCCGTCGGCCTTGTGGCAGACCGCGCAGTTCGCGTCGAACAGCTTCTGGCCGCGGGCCATCAGCTCGTCCATCGTCCAGACCTTGCTCGGATCGTCCGCCTTGGCGGCGATCTTCTTCTGCTCTTCGCCGACCCAGGCGCTGTAGTCCTTGGCGCTGAGCACCTTGACGTGGATCGGCATGTAGGCGTGCTCCTTGCCGCAGAGCTCGGCGCACTGGCCGTAGAAGTCGCCGGTCTGCTCGGCCTTGAACCAGGTGTCGCGCACGTAGCCCGGGATCGCATCCTGCTTGACCCCGAAGGCCGGCACCATCCAGGCGTGGATGACGTCGTCCGCGGTCGTGATGATGCGGATCTTCTTGTCGACCGGCACCACCAGCGGGTTGTCGACCTTGAGCAGGTAGTTGTCGACCTGGCCGGGATGGCCGGAGTCCGACAGCGCGCGGTGCGAGGCGTCCAGCGTCGAGACGAAGCCGATGCCCTCGCCCTCGCCCTTCAGGTAGTCGTAGCCCCACTTCCACTGGTAGCCGGTGGCCTTGATCGTGATGTCGGAGTTGGTGGTGTCCTTCATCGCCACGACGACCTTGGTCGCGGGCAGCGCCATCAGGATGACGATGATGAAGGGCACGATGGTCCACGCGATCTCGACCTTCACGCTTTCATGGAAGTTCGCGGGCACGGCGCCCTTGGACTTCCGGTGCTTGAAGATCGAATAGAACATGACCCCGAACACGGCGATGAAGATCGCCAGACAGAGGATCAGCATCATGTTGTGCAGCCACATCTGCTCGTGCGCGATCTTGGTGACCGGCGGGTGCAGATTCAGCTGGTTGACGGCCGGACCTCCGGGGAGATCGTTGACCGCCAAGGCGACCTGGCTGGCCAGCGCGGCCGTCAGGCCGAACGCGAGCTGGCTGCAGCGGCGCCCCAGTTGCACACAACTGTGTTCAATCGTCATGGTCGTCTCTTTATCCAGTCTTTCTCAAGCTCTTGTCACCCAGGTCTCTTCCAGGCGGCTTCGGCGCTCGAGCCCGCTCGTAGCGCGGGCTCCGGCGCCAAGCGATGGCGGAAACCTACGGGGCCAGCAGACGTACTCCAGTCGGGGGCGGATTCTAGCCCAGCCCCCTGGCGCACTATGACTGGGCGCGACGCGCCAAACCGCCCAGGATTACCCGCAGAATGGTGCGTTCCCGCCCTCTGGAAACGCGGGGCTAGCCGAGCCTGCGAAGCATGGGGGTCAGTGTTTGCCCGCGCCGCGCACCATCGCCCGCATCTGGTCCAGCGAGACCTCGGTCGTGGCCGCCACCTTCAGCTTCGGTTGAGGCTTGAACGCATGACCGTAGACCAGTTCGATGCTCAGCGACAGGCGGCCGTCCGGACCGCGCAGGGACTCGAGCGCGCGCAGGAGCCGTTCGCGCCAGGCTTTCGTGCGCAGACCGCGCAGCCGGGCCGGGGCGAGGTTGCCGCCGAGTGCGCGCAGATCGCGCAGCAGATCCTGCGGCGAGCCCCAGGTGAGCTTCAGATGTTCCTGGTCCATCACGGGATCGGCGAAGCCCGCATGCACGAGCAGGTCGCCGAGGTCGTGCATGTCGACCCAGTCCGGTGCCGGCGGGCCCCAACCCTCGCGGGCGAAGATCGGACGCAGTTCGATGAAGCTGTCCGGGCCGAGGCAGGAGAACATCAGGCAGCCTTCGACCGCGAGGCCGGCGTGCCAGGTCTTCACCAGCGCGGGCTTGTCGGCCTCGGCGTGCAGTTCCATGTTGGACCACGCCAGTTGCGCGGCGCCGGCGGGCGGCTCGGTGATGAGCTCGGTCGGCGCGCTGCCGCGCAGCTTGTCCACCATCGATTGCATGAAGCCGCGCCTGAGCCGCTTCTCGAGCAGCGCGCGCACCTCGGCGTCGGGTTCGAGCCACAGCTGCGTCGATTGCGGGTAGCGCTCGCGGAGGCCTTCGTCGCCGCCGCCGAGGGCGGGTCGGCTCTGCAGCACGGCCGTGGGCTGGAGGCGGATCACCGACAGCCGGTCCAGCATGCGCGAGGCCACTTCCTGATGCAGCCACGGAGCCTGGTCCGAAGCGGACAGGCGACGGCGCTGCCGGAGCGCCGCGCCCGCCGCGATCTGCTGTGTGCCCGGCGGCAAGGCCTCATCTCCAGTCATGGGGCGGGATTGTAGGCGGCCATGCTTGACCTGTTCCGTCGCCGGGCATTGGCGCGATCCTCGATGGCGAGCGGCCTCGCGGGGTTCTGGCCGGGACAGTGCACGTTCTGTCGGTGCTGGTGCCGGGGCGCACTGTGCGAGGACTGCGAGGCGCTGCATCCGGTCGACGCGGGGCCGCGTTGCGCACGCTGCGCCCTGCGGCTGCCGGCCGGTACGCGCGCCACGGACGCGGCGATGCGCTGCGGACGTTGCGCGTCGCATCCGATGCCGTTGTCGCGTTGCGTCGCGGGAATGGACTACCTGTTTCCGTGGGACCGGCTGCTGCTCGGGCTGAAATTCGGCGAACGTCTGGAACACGCACCGCTGCTGGCCGCCCGGCTGTCGAGGGCACTCGAACTCGCGCGGGTCGAGCCGCCCGATCTGATCATGCCGGTCCCGTTGTCCGCGCAGCGACTGCGCGAGCGCGGCTACAACCAGGCGCATGAGATCGCGCGGCGGCTGATCCTCCCCGCTGAGAGGCAGTCACCTTCGCAGGTGCAGGTGCAGGTGCAGGTGCAGGTGCAGCGACAATCACGCCTTTGCGCGCTGACCTTGATGCGCGTGCGTCACACCGACCAGCAGGCGCAATTGCCGCTCGACGAGCGCCGCGGCAACCTGCGCGGCGCGTTCGCCGTCGTGAAGCCGGTGCACGGATTGCGCGTCGCGATCGTCGACGACGTCATGACCAGCGGCGCCACGCTGCACGAGGCCGCGCTGGCCCTGCGCCGTGCCGGCGCTCGCGACGTGCAGGCCTGGGTCGTCGCCCGCACCCCTTGATGCCACGCCTTGAGCCCTGTCGAAAGAGCACCGTCCCATGTTCAACATCGTGCTGGTCCATCCGGAGATTCCGCCCAACACCGGCAACGTGATCCGGCTGGCGGCCAACACCGGCTGCCGGCTGCACCTGATCGAGCCGTTGGGGTTCTCGATGGAAGACAAGCTGCTGCAGCGCGCCGGTCTCGACTATCACGAGTACGCGCCGGTGCTGCGACATGCGGACTGGGACCGCTTCATGGCCGTGGAGCAGCCTGAGCCGACGCGCCTGTTCGCGTTCACGACGCGCGGCAGCCGGCTGCTGCCGTCGGTCGAACTCAAACCCGGCGACTGGCTGGTCTTCGGCTGCGAGACGGCCGGCCTGCCGACGGCCTTGCGCGACAGCTTTCCGCTCGAACAACGCGTGCGCCTGCCGATGAGAGACGGACAACGCAGCCTGAACCTCAGCAACGCGGTGGCCGTAGCGGTCTTCGAAGCATGGCGCCAGAACGGCTACGTCGACGGCGTCTGACCGCCAACGCCACGGTCTCTCGACACTCCGTCACCTGCACCGCGGGAGAGGTCGGGGGTGAGGGCCAGCGGCCGTCACAGGACGCCTACTCGCGTTCCAGCTTGAGCTGCCGGATCAGCGCGCCCCAGCGCTTGCGTTCGTCGCCGATGAGGCTGTCGAGCCCTTCTGGCGAGGTGCCTGCCGCACTGAAGTAGAGCGGCAGCAATTCGCGCCGGAAGGCGTCGCTGCGCACGATGCGGATGACCTCATCAGCAACGCGCCGGACGATCGCCTCGGGCGTGCCGGCAGGCGCAAGCACCGCCTGCCACGACGTGGCTTCGAAGCCGGGGTATCCGGACTCGGCCACGGTCGGCAGTTCCGCGAGCGCGCCGAAGCGTCCTGCGCTGGTCACGGCGAGCGCCTTCAGCTTCCCGGCCTTCACCTGCGGCATCGCGATGGCCGGCACCATGAAGCCGGCGTGGATCTGGCCGGCCAGCATCGCGTTCACCACCTGCGGGAAACCGGCATACGGCACATGGACCAGCTTCAACCCCGCACGTGCGATGAAGGATGCCATCGCCAGATGCGCCGCGCTGCCGATCCCGATGCTGCCGTAGTTCAACGCCCCCGCGCGCTGCTTCGCCAACGCGACGAACTGCGCCATCGTGTCCACGCCGAGCGACGGCGGCACGACGAGCACGTTCGGCGAACTCGCGATGAAGCTGACCGCACGCAGCTCGCGCTGCGGGTCGTAAGGCAAGGCCTTCGCGAGCAGCGGCGCGGTGATCAACGGCCCCTGGATCGTGAACAGCAGCGTGTGCCCGTCGGGCGCGGCCTTGGCGACCGCGCCGGTGCCGATGTTGCCGCCCGCGCCGGGCTTGTTGTCGATGACGACGGGCTGGCCGAGCGCCTGCGCCAGCGGCTCGGCCAGATACCGCGCGATCAGGTCGGGCGAACTGCCGCCGGGGAACGGCACGACGAGGCGGATCGGCCGCGAGGGCCAGGTCGTCGCCGCGCGGCCGGACAGCGGCCACGTGCCGAATGCGGTCGTGGCGGCCATGGCGCCAGCCGCGGCGATCCACCCGCGGCGCTTCACCACTCGGACTTGGCCTGACGCCCCATCAGCGCGTCCAGGGCTTCGTACGTGGTCATGCGGCCTTCCAGGACGTCGACCACCGCGGCGGTGATCGGCATGTCGACACCCGCGCGCTTGGCGCGGACCAGCACCGTCGGTGCGCTGTAGACGCCCTCGGCGACATGACCCAGCTTCACGAGGATGCCCGGCAGGTCCAGGCCCTCGGCGAGCAGCAACCCCACGCGACGATTGCGCGACAGGTCACCGGTGGCCGTGAGCACGAGATCGCCCAGGCCCGCGAGCCCGAGCAGCGTCTCCTGCTGCGCGCCCAGCGCGAGCGCCAGCCGCTGCATCTCGGCGAGTCCGCGCGTGATCAGCGCGGCTCGGGCGTTGAGACCTGGCCCCTTCAAGCCCTTCGCTTCGGCGACGAGTCGCAGGCCATCGGCGATGCCGACGGCGATCGCCATCACGTTCTTCACCGCGCCGCCGACTTCGACGCCGACCGGATCGGCCGACGAATACACCCGCAGCCGTTCGCTGTGGAACGCCGACACGCCCAGTTGGGCGAGCGCCGCGTCACCCGAGGCGGACACCAGGGCAGTCGGTTGACCGGCGGCCACCTCCTGCGCAAAGCTCGGCCCGGACAGGATGCCGGTGGCCAACCGCGGCGCGACCTCGCGGGCGATCTCATGGCCGAGCAGCCCGGTGCCGGCCTCGAAGCCCTTGCACAGCCACTGCGCACGCGCGCCAGGCGGCAACTGCGCCAACATCCCGCGCAGGCCCGACATCGGCGTCGCGATGACGATCAAGCCCTCGCGACCCTGCGCGATCGCCCGGTCCAGGTCGTCGGTCAGTGCAAGCGCGGCCGGCAACGGCGACCCGGGCAGGTAGCGGACGTTGCACCGGTCGGTGCGCATTGCGGCGATCGCGCCGGCGTCGCGCGCCCACAGCGTCACCTCATGGCGCGCGCTCGCGGCGATCGCCAGCGCCGTGCCCCAGGCACCGGCGCCGAGCACGCTGATCTTCATGCGCGGAGCAGTCATGGTCGGTTCGAAAATCGATGAAGAGCTCGATGAAATGAATCTCGCAATGAAACGCGCCGGCCTGCGGACAGGTCCGCGAAGCCGGCGCGTTCATGGGCGTGCGACGCTCAGTTCGGTGCGCCTTCGCCCTGGCCGCTGGCGGCCAGTTGCGCCTGCTGGGCTTCGAACATCGCCTGGAAGTTCACTTCCGTCAGCATCACCGGCGGGAAGCCGGCGCGCGTGCAGACGTCGGAGACGATCGCGCGCAGGTACGGGTAGATCATCTGCGGGCAGACGATCGCCAGGATGCCTTCGAGCTGGTCCTGCGGCAGGTTGCGGATCTCGAAGATGCCGGCCTGCTTGGCTTCGATCAGGAACAGGGTCTTGTCCTGCACCGTCGTCGTGACGGTGGCGGTGACGCTGACTTCGAACAGGCCTTCGGCGACCGGTTCGGCGGCCAGCGAGAGCTTGATGTCGACTTGCGGCTGCGCCTGCTCCAGCAGGATCGCCGGGGCGTTGGGCTGCTCCAGCGACAGGTCCTTCAGGTACATGCGCTGGATCTGGAACACGGGAGCGTTGTTGTCGTCGGCCATGGGGTCATCCAAATGAAAAAGCCCGCCAGCGGCGAGCCGTGGCGGGCATTATGACCGAGCGTTCGCGACAGTCCGGTGAGGGGTTTCCGGAGATCGGCGACGGCTTCGGGTCAGGAGGTATCAGGCCTGCAACAAGGGTTGCAGGCCGCCGCGCTGGTCCAGCGCGATCAGGTCGTCGCAACCGCCGACATGGGTCTCGCCGATGAAGATCTGCGGCACCGTGCGGCGGCCGGTCTGCTGGATCATCGTGTCGCGCTGCGACGGATCCAGGTCCACGCGCACTTCCTCGATCTGGTCCACGCCCCGCTGCTTGAGCAGGTGCTTGGCCCGCACGCAGTACGGGCAGACCAGGGTCGTATACATCTTCACGGCGGCCATCGCCAGTTCTCCAAGAATCGTGTCGAGCGTCTTTCGGCAATCGTCATGCCGGCGCGGTCGCCAGGGCGGTCAGGCCGCGGAACTCTCGACGGGCAAACTCGCCTCGCGCCAGGCGGTCAGACCGCCCTGGACAGCGACCGCGTTCGCGTAGCCCTGTTTCTGCAGGATGCCAGCCGCGCGCTGCGCGCGTGCGCCGGTCTTGCACATCAGCACCACCGGCAGGGCCTTGTTGCCGGGCAGTTGCTTGGCCGGGAGGTCCGTGCCAGTCAAGGTCGACAGCGGCACATTGCGGGCGCCCTTCGCGTGAGCGGCGGCGAACTCCTCCGGCTCGCTCACGTCGACCAGCACACCCTTCTCGCGGTTGACCAGGCGCACCGCCTCGGCCGTCGGCACGCCGCCCGCCTTGCCGCGCATCGACGTCCACAGCAGCAGACCGCCCGACACCAGGGCCGACAGCACGAGATACCAGTTTTCAATCAGGAACTTCAAGGCGGGGCCCGTTCGGTTGGATGCAAAAGCCGAGGATTATAGAAACTCCGCCAGGAAGGCCCGTCAGTTCAACTTGAAGGTCGACACGGCCGACTGCAGCGCCCGGGCCTGCTGCTCCAGGCTGCTGGCGGCAGCGGCGGCCTGCTCGACCAGCGCGGCGTTCTGCTGCGTCATCTGGTCGAGCTGCACCACCGACTCGTTGACGTGGCCGATGCCCTGGCTCTGCTCGGCGGAGGCCGCAGTGATCTCGCTGATGATGTCGGAGACGCGCTGCACGCTGGCGACGATCTCCTCCATCGTCGCGCCGGCGTCCTGCACCAGCCGCGAGCCGGCCTCGACACGCGTGACGCTCGCGCCGATCAGCGCCTTGATCTCCTTGGCGGCCTCGGCGCTGCGCTGCGCCAGCGAACGCACCTCGCTCGCCACCACGGCAAAGCCGCGACCCTGCTCGCCTGCGCGCGCGGCCTCGACCGCCGCGTTCAGCGCCAGGATATTGGTCTGGAACGCGATGCCGTCGATGGTGCCGATGATGTCGCCGATCCTGCGCGAGCTCGCGCTGATCTCGTCCATCGTCGAGACGACCTGCCCCACGACCTCGCCGCCCTTCTTCGCGACGGTGGCCGCGCTGCCGGCCAGCTGGTTGGCCTGGCTGGCCGCGTCGGCGCTCTGGCGCACGGTTTCGGTCAGCTGCTGCATGTTGGACGCGGTCTGCTCCAGCGAGCCGGCCTGCTTCTCGGTCCGCACCGACAGGTCCTGGTTGCCCGCGGCGATCTCGCGCGAAGCGACCGTCATCGAGTCGGTGCCGCTGCGCACATTGCCGACGATCGCCGACAGGCCCTGCGACATGTCGCGCACCGCGGCCAGCAGGCTGGCCTCCGCGCCCGGCGCGACGCGGATGGTCTGCGAGAGGTCCCCCTCGGCCATCTGGCGCATCACGTCGCGGGCGTACTCCGGCTCGCCGCCGAGCTGGCGCCAGACGCTGGCGATCAAGAGCCACGAGCCCGCGCCCAGGCACACGACGACGATCAGCCCGCTCAGCACGGTCGCCCACAGGCCGGCGCCGACGCCCTTCTCGGCGCTGGACAGCGTCGCGTCGAAGGTGGTCTTCGCATCGGCGCGCGCGTCGGCGAGCGTCTGCTCCAGCGCCTTCTGCGCCGCCTGCATCTTCGGGATCGAACCCGCCTGATCGCCCTGCTTGATGCCGAGGAACAGCTGCGCGGTGTCCACCGACGCGGCGTAGTAGGCCTCGAAGCCGCTTTCCAGCTTCGCGCCGGCATCGGCGCGGCCGGGGATCGCCTTGATGGTCGCCATCACCTTGCGCATCGCGGTCGCGCGCTCCGCGGCTTCATCCAGACGCTTCTTCTCGCCCTCGGCGACGGCGGACTGGATCGTCCCACCCAACGCCTCGAGTTGCGCGGCCACCTGGTTGGTGGCCACCAGATACGGATAGTCGGCCTCGCCCAGCGCGTGGATCGCGCCCGAGGTCCTCGACGAAAAGAACAGCACCACCGCGATGCCCACCGCGAAAACGATCGCGGCCAGCACCGGCAGCATCGCGATACGGGTCTTCAAGTTCATGCCTGTCTCCAATACATCCTGTGTCTCCAACGACCTCCCCAGGTCGGCCCGGACGGCCTGCAGGCCGCCCGGGCGGCGGCGTCAGTCGACGCTGAGCACCACCTTCACCGAGCCGTCGACGGCCGACTTCTCGATGTAGCCGATGGCATCGGGATTCGCGGCGACGAACTTCTTCACGTCGGCCGCGCTGCCGAGTTCCTTCGGCGGCGTGCCCTTGCCCGAGAACACCAGGCGCGACCAGGCGGCCTTCACCTGCGCGGACGACTTGCCGGTGGCCTTCGAATAGAAGTGCTCGCGCGCCGCGGCGCTGTCGGGCAGATCCACCGCCTGCGCGGCGCTGCCGTTGGGCAGCTGGTTGGACTTGCCCAGGAAGATGCTCGCGACCTGGTCGGCGGTCATGCTGGCGACGGGGCTCTTCGGATTGACCACGACGGCGACCTGCGCCTGCGCGGCCACGGCAGCGGCGAACAGCGCCGCGCCGATCACGGGCTTGATCATGTTGAACTGCATGGGGACCTCTTTTTCTGATGCTTAGAACACGAAGTCGACGGCGACGCTGTAGACGCCGACGCGCTCGTTGTTGAAGCCCGGCTGGACGTTGTAGAACTGGCCGGCGCCGGTGGTCTTGATGCTGTCGTACTGGGCCTTGATGGCGATGTTTCGCCAGGCGTCCCAGCGCACGCCCAGACCGATGGTCTTCTGCGGCGTGCTCTGTGCGGCGGTCACCTCGTCCACGACGGCGCGCAGCGGCAGGCCGCCCACCACGACCGTGCCCGGGATCGTGTTGTTGACATTGCTGCTGTCGGTCTTCTGCTGCGACAGCGTCGCGTAGGGCGTGAACTTGCCGACGCGGTAGCCGACGGTCGTGTACCAGCCGGTGGTGTCCGGCACGAACGAGTCGTTGCGGCGCTTGGTGTACTCGGCGGCGACAACCCATTGGCCTTCGTCGTAAGTCAGTCCGACACCGGAGAAGCTGGCGTCCTTGTCGGTGGCGTCGATCTCGTTGCCGACCGAGGCGAACGGCGTCTGGCGCAGCGCGCCGACCAGCGAATTGACGGTGGCGCTGTGCGCGGTCAGCTTGCCCTGCGCGTGACCGACGCGCAGGTTCAGGCCGTCGGCCAGTTCGACGGTGGCGTTGATGCCGACCATCTTCTTGATCTCGAGCTTGGTCTGGCGCACGTACGACGAGGCTTCGCCGCCGAAGGCCTGCAGCGAGACGCTCTTGCCGGCGACCTGCGTCGTCCAGTTCACGTCGGCGCCGTCGAAGTGGCTCACCGGCACCTGGCCGTAGACGTCGATGGGCGGGCGCAGCCAGGTGTTGGCATAACCGACGTCACGGAAGTCGGACACCGCGAAGAACGGCGCGCCGATGCGGCCGGCGCGGATCGCCAGACCCGGCGTGGCCTGCCACTTGGCGAAAGCCCATTCGACCTGCGGCGTCCAGTCGCCCTTGCCGGTCTGCTTGGTCAGGACCTGGACCGTCGCGGAGAACCGCGAGTTGAATTTCGCCGTGCCCTGCAGGCCCAGCTTGCTGTCGACCTCGCCGCTGATCGTCTTGTCGGCGCCGTGGACCTGGCCCGGGATGACGTACTCGGCGCCGTCCTTGGTCGCGCCGGTGAGACCGACGGTGCCGAAGCCCGAGAAAGAGAACATCGAGTCCGATTGGCCCTGCGCCTGCGCGCCGAAAACCACCAGCGCCAGCGCCAAGGGCGTCATGCGCAAGTTCTTCACCACCATCATTGCAAGTACTCCTCTACAGCGTGAATGCCCAACGCGGGCATGTTCTTTTTGCGAACCAAACTGGGGCGCGGGTGCGCCTTTCGCCCGGTACGAAAGCAGTTGTCGGCCCTTCGGAAGCCGGCTTGAGCGAACCGCCCTGGAGGGCTGCCTCTAGAATCCGCCGGGCCTGCCGGAAACCGGCCAAACCTCACGAACCCACCCAAGACCCATGTACAAGCTCGTGCTGATTCGCCATGGCGAATCGACCTGGAATCTCGAGAACCGCTTCACCGGCTGGACCGACGTGGATCTGACGCCCACCGGGGTGGAGCAGGCCAAGCAGGCGGGCCGTCTGCTGAAGGAAGCCGGCGTCGATTTCGACGTGGCCCACACTTCCGTGCTCAAGCGCGCCATCTGGACCCTGTGGCACTGCCTGGATCAGATGGATCGCCAATGGCTGCCGGTGAAGCACAGCTGGCGCCTGAACGAACGCCACTACGGCGGCCTTCAGGGTCTGAACAAGGCGGACATGGCCAAGCAGTACGGCGACGAGCAGGTGCTCGTCTGGCGCCGGAGCTATGACACCCCGCCGCCGGCGCTGGAAGCGTCGGACCCGCGCAGCGAGCGCGGCGACATCCGCTATGCCGGACTGCAGCCCTCGGACGTGCCGCTGACCGAGTGCCTGAAGGACACCGTGGCCCGCGTGCTGCCCTACTGGAACGAACAGATCGCACCCGCGATTCTGTCGGGCCAGCGCGTGCTGATCGCCGCGCACGGCAACTCGATCCGCGCCCTCGTGAAGTATTTGGACGGCATCGCCGACGAAGCCATCGTTGGCGTGAATATTCCCAACGGAATCCCGCTGGTCTACGAACTGGACAAGGACCTGAAGCCCATCAGGAGCTATTACCTGGGCGACGCCGAAGCCGCCGCGAAGGCGGCCGCGGCCGTGGCGAACCAGGGCAAGGCGTAAGGTCGGGCAGCGCCGCGGGAGCGGCGCTCTACTTCCGCCGCAGCGCCGTCGCCAGCAGTTCGGCAACGCAGACCGCGTTGCTCTCGTGCGGCACGGCGTTGCTGCTCCAGACGTGACGGACGCCGGCCGCCCGCAGCGCCGGCAACGCATCGCCGTTGAACAGCGCATGCGTGACCGCGACATCCACGCTGGCCGCGCCGCGCTCCAGCGCCTCGCGCGCCGATCCGATCAAGGTGCGGCCCGTCGACGCCATGTCGTCGAGCAGCACCACGGCCCGACCGCGCACCTCCAGGTCCGGGAACGCCAGCTGCACCTGGGTGTCGCCGAAGCGCACCTTCCGGCCGACCGCGAATTCAAGTTTCGCGGCACGCGCCGCCTCCGCGACCCACTGGCCGGATTCTTCGTCCGGACCGACCAGCACCGCCCCCGGCTCCTGCACGGCGATGAAGCGCCCCAGCAGGGCCGCGGCCGACAGCGCCACGCCCTTCCCCTTGGGCATCACCTCGTCGAGACTCGCAATGCGGTGCAGGTGCGGATCCACCGTGACGACACGGTCGAACTGCGTCGACAGCAAGGTTGAGATGTGCCTCTGGCTGACCGCCTCACCCGGCGTGAACTCCATGTCCTGCCGCATGTAGGCCAGGTACGGCGCCACCAGCATCAGGTGCCGGACGCCCCAGCTGCGCGCCGCAGGCGCCGCGATCAGGAGCTCGACCAGTCGATCGTTCGGTTGATGCTGCAATCCACGCAGCACAATGATGTCGACCGGCAACGGCTTGGGAAGGATCAGCCGCAGTTCCCCATCCGGAAATCGATGGCGCGTGATCACACCCAGCGGCCGACCCAGCTCACGCGCCAGACGCGTGGCCAACTCCTGTTCATCTTCGAAACAAAGCAGCATCGCCGGATCCTCGCACCAATCGGGACCCGGAGGGCATCCGGCATACCCGGGCTGGGCGAACTGAGCCCGGCGGTTGGGGGATGACCGCCTACCTGCCAGCAACGGCGCGCTTGGCCGCCAAGTCATGAGGCCCCCGCGGCAAGCGCGGAAACCTCACGACTTGCCGTCCCCGAACGACCCAGGACTCAGGGCCTTGGGAGTGCGTTGTCGATTCGGTCCGAAAGAGCCCCCGCCAGGTGGCGGCGATCAAGACCCTCGGTGGGCATCGCGGGCAGCGATCGCACTTCGACCGCCAGGTCCTTGGCGGTCAGGATGCGCCAGAGACTTTCCATCAACGACATCTGACCGATGTACTGCGCCGCATCGCTGTACGGCACGCCGGGCTGATGCCAGCGCAGCACCACGGGCTGCAGCGGCGTGTGCGTGCTGATCGCCGCCTGCAAGAGATTGCCGTGCAAAGGCAGCAACGGGTAACCCGCACCTGTCGTACCTTCGGGGAAGACCGCCACCGTCTCGCCAGCAGCCAGCGCCTCGGCCGTCTTGTGCACGACACGCAGCGCATCGCGCTTGTTGGCTCGCTCAATGTAGAGCGTGCCGACCGCCGTCGCCAGTGCGCCCACCAGCGGCCAGGTCGCAATGTCAGCCTTGGAGACGAAGCGCGCTTCAGGCATCACCGCATGAATCGCTGCGATGTCCAGCCAGGAAATGTGGTTCGCCGTGATCAGCCGCGGCGACGGAGCCTGCGGCCCGGGCGATTCGAGTCGCACACCCAGCACGCGCAGCAGCTTGGCCGACCACCAGCCCACATAGCGCTGCTTGGCCGGCGTCTCCAGACGACGCCAGCGAAACTGGACGAGGTACACCCCGTGCCCGATGTGCGCGAGCATCCGCAGCGCACGCCACGCCCCGACCAGGGCACGCATCAGACGGTCCGCTCGGCTTCGGTGACCAGCGATTCGTAGGCGACCGTGCCGGCCACCAGCGTGTAGCGCACCCGGCCCGGCAATTCGAAGCCGGTGATGTCGAACGCGAACGGCGTGTGCTTGCCCTGGCTGACGAGACGCTCCGGTGTCACCGCGCCGCTGGCCTCGGCATCGAAGACGACGACGTCGCCGACGCCGCCTTCGACCAGCCGGCCCGCGCTCGCCGCCAGCGAGCCGAGCGCGCTGCCCAGCACCTTCACCGGACGCGCGGTGATGGTGTCGAGCGCCCGCGCGAGCGGCAGCCCTTCGTCCTGGCCCCACCGCAGCGCGAGGCTCAGCAGCAGCTCCAGCCCGGTCGCGCCGGGCGTCGCCTCGGCGAAAGGCAAGGTCTTCTCGTCGGCGGCGACGGGGTTGTGGTCGCTGACGAGCGCATCGATGGTGCCGTCGGCCAGCGCGGCGCGCAGCGCGGCGCGGTCGCGCTGCTGGCGCAACGGCGGCTGCAGGCGCATGGACGAGTTGAAGTAGCCGATGTCGACGTCGCTGAGGTGCAGCGAGTTGATCGAGACGTCGGCCGTGATCGGCAGGCCGTCCTTCTTGGCCTGGCGCACGAGTTCGACGCCGGCGGCGCTGCTCAGGCGGCAGAGGTGGACGCGGCAGCCGGTGACGCGCACCAGTTCCAGGATCGTGTGCAGCGCGATGGTCTCGGCGGCGACCGGCTCGCCTGACAGACCCAGCCGCGTCGCCACGGGGCCGCTGGCCGCGACGCCGCCACTCAGCCAGGGATCCTGCGCATGCAGCCACAGCGTATAGCCGAAGCTGGCCGCGTACTGCATCGCACGCTGCACGGTCAGGGTGTTGCGGATGGGCACGTAGGCCTGCGAGAAGCCGACGCAGCCGGACTCGGTCAGCTCGGCCATTTCGGTCAGGGATTCGCCGGCGAGGCCGCGCGTCAGCGCGCCCAGCGGGAATAGCCGGCAGCGGCTGAGCTTGCGGGCGCGGAACTTGAGCATGTCGACGAGGCCGGGCTCGTCGAGCGTGGGATCGGTGTCGGGCGGGCAGACGAGGCTGGTGACGCCGCCGGCGGCGGCGGCGGCGAGCTCGCTCTCCAGCATGCCTTCGTGCTCGTGGCCCGGCTCGCGCAGACGCGCGGCGAGGTCGACGAGACCCGGTGCGACCACGAGGCCAGTGGCATCGATGACGCGATCGGCGTTGAAGTCGCCGACGCCGCCGAGACCGACGATGCGGCCCGAGGCGATGGCGAGGTCGCCGACCTGGTCGAGGCCCGAGGCGGGATCGAGCAGCCGACCGTTCTGGATGAGGATCTTCATGCTTCGTTCCCCGCGAGGATGGACATGACAGCCATGCGCACCGCGATGCCGAAGGTGACCTGCGGCAGGATGACGCTGTGCTGTCCGTCGGCGACGGTGGACGAAATCTCCACGCCGCGGTTGATCGGGCCCGGATGCATCACGATCGCATCGGGCTTGGCCAGCGCCAGCTTCTCAGGCGTGAGGCCGAAACTCTTGAAGTACTCGCCGGTGCTCGGCAGCATCGCGCCGCTCATGCGCTCGTTCTGCAGGCGCAGCATGATGATGACGTCGGCATCCTTCACGCCCTCGGCCATGTCGTGACACACGCGCACGCCCATGTCCTTGAGGTCGCCGGGCACCAGCGTCTTGGGTCCCACCGCGCGGATCTCCGGGACGCCCAGCGTCGTGAGCGCGTGGATGTCGCTGCGCGCGACGCGCGAGTGCACGATGTCGCCGACGATCGCCACGGTGAGGTTGGTGAAGTCCTTCTTGTAGTGGCGGATCGTGTACATGTCGAGCAGGCCCTGCGTCGGATGCGCGTGGCGGCCGTCGCCGGCGTTGACCACATGGACATGCGGCGCGCAGTGCTGCGCGATCAGGTAGGGCGCGCCCGATTCGCTGTGGCGCACGACGAACATGTCCGCGTGCATCGCCGACAGGTTGGCCACGGTGTCCAGCAGGGTCTCGCCCTTGGCCGCGCTGGAGCGCGCGATGTCCAGGTTGATGACGTCGGCGGAGAGACGCTTGGCGGCGATCTCGAAGGTGGTGCGGGTGCGGGTGCTGTTCTCGAAGAACAGGTTGAACACCGACTTGCCGCGCAGCAGCGGCACCTTCTTGACCTCGCGGTCGTTGACCGAGAGGAAGGTCCCGGCCGTGTCCAGGATCTGATGCAGCACGGCCTTGGGCAGGCCTTCGGTGGACAGCAGGTGGATCAGTTCGCCATGCTTGTTCAGCTGCGGGTTGCGTTTGCTCAGCATGGGATCAGTCCTCCTTCACGTCGAAGCTGAATCGGCCTTCGTCACCCTTCACCAGGCTGAGGCGCTGGTTCGGCGCGACGGCGACGCGCGCGGCGGAGAACGCGGGCTCGATCGGCAGTTCGCGGCCGCCGCGGTCGACCAGCACCGCCAGGGTGACGCTGGCGGGGCGGCCAAAGTCGAACAGTTCATTGATCACGGCTCGCGTCGTGCGTCCGGTGTAGAGCACGTCGTCGATCAGGAGGACGTGGCGACCCTCGATGTCGAAGGGTAGCTTGGTGTGGTCGGCGCTCGCGTTCATGCCTTTGCTGCCGAAGTCGTCGCGATGCAGCGCGCTGGAGATGACGCCGTGCTGGCCGGCCAGCTTCAGGTCCTGCTGGAGACGCTCCGCCAGCCAGGCGCCGCCCGACCAGATGCCGACCAGCGCGCTGTCGGGTTGCAGCAGGCGCTGGACGCCGCGCACGAGGTCGGCGTAGAGCGCTTCCGCATCGAGGTGCAATGTGCTCATGGGTGTTCCCGGAAGAATTGTTCGAGGATCAATGCCGCGCTCGCGGCATCGAGGTCGCGCGCGCCCTGCGACTGGGCTTCCACGCTGGTGTAGCGTTCATCGACTTCGACCACCGGCAGCCGGTAGCGGCCACGCAGTTGCCCGGCGAACTTGAGCGCGCGGGCCGTCATCTCGTGAGGCGCGCCGTCCGGATGGCGCGGGACGCCGATGACCAGCGCATCGGGCTCCCACGCCTGGATCAGCGCGGTGATCGCCGCCCAGCGGGCATCGCCCTGTTCGGTGATGGTCCGGAGCCCGCGCGCGCTCCCCAGCATCCGGTTGCCGGTCGCCACGCCGAGGCGCTTGGTACCGAAATCAAAACCGAGCGGGGAAACGTAGGCAGCGGGGGAAGAAGCGGAAGAGACAGTGCTCATGACGCCTCCGGTCATGCCCGGCGCCGGGCCGCCCCTAGGCGGGCAGCGCCCCTTGGGGGCAGGAGCGCAGCGACGGGGCGGCTCACCGTCATCATGCGTGCCCGGCCTCCTGGCTGAGCATGCGCGGGTCGATACCGAGCAAGGCAAGCGCCTTGTCGTAGCGCTCCTCGATCGGCGTGTCGAAGATGATCTCGGGTTTGGCGTCGACGGTGATCCAGCCGTTGCGGCCGAGCTCCTCCTCCAACTGGCCCGCGGCCCAGCCGCTGTAGCCCAGCGTGATCAGCACGCGCTTGGGACCGGCGCCGTTGGACAGCGCCTCCAGCACGTCGCGGCTGGTCGTCATCTCCAGCCCGCCGGGCACCGCCAGCGTCGCGCTGTAGTGGTTGCCCTGCTCGTCCAGCGCCTCGTGCAGCACGAAGCCGCGTTCGGTCTGCACCGGCCCGCCGAAGAACACCGGCCGCGCGGCCATGTCCAGGTCGGACAACTCGAGCTCGACCTTCTCGAACAGGTTGCCCAGGGTCAGCGAGATCGGCTTGTTGATGACCAGGCCCAGCGCGCCCTTTTCGTTGTGCTCGCACAGGTAGATGACGGAGCCGGCAAAGGTCTCGTCCACCATGCCCGGCATGGCGATCAGGAACTGGTTGGTCAGGTCGATGCGTTCCTTGGACATAGGGACGGATTCTATTTCACCGACACTCGCTCTCCATGAACGCCCTTGTCTGGTTCCGGCGCGATCTGCGCGCGGACGACCACGCCGCCCTCTTCCACGCCCTGAAGCACCACGAACGCGTGTTCTGCGCCTTCGTGCTGGACACGGACATCCTCGACGCGTTGCCGCGCGCGGACCGCCGCGTGGAATTCATCCTCGACGCCCTGCGCGTGCTCGACGCGGATCTGGCGGCGCTGGCGCCAGGCGCCGGGCTGATCGTGCGCCACGGCGCCGCGCGGGAGCAGATGCCCGCCCTGGCGGCTGAACTGGGCGTGGACACGCTCTACTTCAACCACGACGACGAGCCGGACGCCCTGCGCCGCGACGCCGACGTGGGCGGAACGCTGCTCGCACGCGGCGTGCAGGTGGAGAGCTTCAAGGACCACGTGGTCTTCGAGCGCTCGGAGATCCTGACCGGTTCACGCAAGCCCTACGGCGTCTTCACGCCCTACAAGAACGCGTGGTTGCGGGAGATCAATCCCTTCTTCCTCAGCAGCTATCCGGTCGAGCGTTACGCGTCGCATCTGGCGAAGGCCCCGCAACGGGGCGTTCCGGCGCTGGGCGACATCGGGTTCGAACCGGCCGGTCTCGCCGCTGCGCTGACCGGCGGCAGCGCGGGCGCCCAGCGGCTGTTCGACGAGTTCCTCGAGCGCATCGACCGCTACGGCGACACGCGCGATTTCCCGGCCGCCAAGGGTCCCAGCTACCTCAGCACGCACCTGCGCTTCGGGACGATCTCGATCCGCCGCCTGGCGCGCGAAGCCTGGGCGCGCGCCTACGCCCCGACGCGCGGCAGGACCGCGAGCGCGGGCGCGCAGATCTGGCTGTCGGAGCTGATCTGGCGCGATTTCTACCACCAGGTCCTGCATCACCATCCGCATGTCGTCGGCGGTGCGTTCCGGCCCGAATACGACCGCATCGCCTGGGCCGACGGCCCCGACGCGGATGCGGACTTCGAGGCCTGGTGCCAGGGCCGCACCGGTTATCCGCTGGTCGACGCCGCCATGCACCAGATCAACGAGACCGGCTACATGCACAACCGGCTGCGCATGGTGACGGCCAGCTTCCTGATCAAGGACCTCGGCATCGACTGGCGTCGCGGCGAGGCCTACTTCGCCGAGAAGCTGATCGACTTCGACCTCGCCGCCAACAATGGCGGCTGGCAATGGGCCTCCTCCAGCGGCTGTGACGCGCAGCCCTACTTCCGCATCTTCAATCCGGTCAACCAGAGCGAGAAGTTCGATCCCGACGGCAAGTTCATCAAGCGCTACCTGCCGCAGCTCGCGAAGCTGCCGCCCAAGCTGATCCACGCGCCGTGGCTGGCGAAGCCGGAGGCGCTCGCGGCCTGCGGCGTGGTGCTGGGCCGCGACTATCCGGAACCGGTCGTGCGCCATGAGACGGCGCGCATGGCGACGATGGCGCGCTATGCCGTCGTCAAGGACCGGACCTTCCCCGACGCGTGAGCGTCAGCGGCGCGCGAACGCGCACGGCCACTGTGTGCACCCTGTGCCTGCCCATCACTGGTACGTGAGCGTCACGCTGACGGCATCGATGTAGGGGCCGCCGGGGGGCACCGTGGTCTGGCGACCCGGAATGCGCGCATAGACGGTGTAGACCAGCCCTGGCGACAGCCCCAGCGCATCGAGCAGCAGACTGCCGCCGACCATCGTGCCGGTGGTGCCGTCGCCCCACACCGTCGTATAGGTGTTGTCGATGTAGAGGTTGTAGTTGAGCGCGTTCGCGCCGAATGCCAGGCGGCGACTGGAGATGCTCGGACCGCCGCCCTTGTCGAAGGCGACCGTGAACGGGACCAGCAAGCCCGCGACGCCGCCGCACTTCACCGTGACCGTGCCGGTCGAATCGGTGTTGCCGTAGGCCAGCGGGTTGTAGTTGGCGAACAGCACCGACGTCGTCGTGACGGTGCACGAGCACAAGCCCTGGATGCACAGCGCGTGCGCCGAGGGCGCCGCGCCGGTCAGCATCAGCCAGGGCAGAAGCCGAAGCAGGCTTGGCCGGCGTGACCGTCGGAAGGGTTTGGCGTTCATCGCGACTCCTTTCGGGCGTTCGTGTCAGAGGTCTCTGCCGGGACAGACGCTGCGGGCGCGCCCGCCTTGGGCGGCGCACCGGTCGACCAGGCCGTGATCCTGCGGCACACCACGGTACCGAGATCCGGCAGTTCCGTCACCTGCGCCGGCAGCTTCAGCTCGATGCGGCACGGCGTGCCGTCCTCGCGCCGTGCCAGCACGTCGCCGATCGCGCCGCCACCGTCGGGCAGCCCCGTCACGAACGCCCGACCGTCCAGGCCCATCGGGAATGTGCGCTTCGATCCGGCGACCTGCAAATCGGTCCCCGGCGGCAGCGGCTCGCCGGCCTCGTCGACGACGCGGAAGGTCGCGGTGCGGCTGTGCACGATCGGGAACCGGATGAGCGCCGCGCTGCGCGCCGCCGGCATGACCTGCAGCTCCAGCGCCTCGATCTCCGAATCCAGCGGCAGATCGTCGGCGACCACGCCGACGCGGTTCACCTGATAGCCCCGCAGCGCCGGCAGGAACGCCCGCCCCTTGCCATCGGTGCGCGCGACCGGCTGGTTGTCGTGGAGGATGCGGACGTTCGCCTGGTTGTCGACCTGCACGACGGCGAAGCCCCCGTCGATGCGACGGCTCGCATAAGCGCCGCCGTCGATGTACGCCAGCCCGCCGCTCGCGCCGAGCCTCACGTCGGTGTTGCCCGACATCCGCGAGACGCCGCCGTCCAGCGCCACCACGTTGGTCTGCCACTGCGCCTGCGCCTGCTGCCGGCCGTGCGACTCCGTCAGCAGCTGGTAACCGAGGCCTTCGCCGACCGGCGGGTTGCTCTGCAACTGGACCTGCCAGAGATCCCGCGCCTGCTGCCCGCCGCCGCGCTGGCCCTGCCAGGCCGTCGACAGGCTCTTGTTCCCGTCGAGCAGCAGGCTCCAGAAGACCGAGATCGCCGTGCCGCCGCCGTTGCCCGCCTTCAGCGCGGACAGGCCGAAGAAACCCCAGCCGGCGAGGCTGCGGCTGGCGTTGAAGGACCAGAGCTTGTTGGCCACCTGCAGCTGCCCCTGGGGCGCGGGCCGCTGCGGCGCCCCCTGGTTCACGAGTCCGATGCCCAAGCCCCACTGCTTCCAGGAGGTCCCCACCGACGCCGAGACGCTCCACTTCGGCAGCACCGCGTTGCCGAGCTGCGTGAAGCCCGCCGTGGCGCGCTTGACCTGCACGCCGCCGCTCCAGTCCATGCCCTGGCGTTCGACACCCAGCGTCGCGAGCGCGCCGCGGCGCGCCTCGGGATCGTCGCTGCGGCTGGCCACGCCCGCTACGCTCACCGTGCCCAGGGCGGGGAACAGCCACAACCCCGTCGCGCCGAGCGCCTGCTGGCGCTGCGTGAGCTCTCCGCGCCATTCCTGCGTGAAACCGGAGGTGAGCCCGTTGCGCCAGGTGCCGGCCAGCACCGCGCGGCCGTAGCGGTTGCTGTCGATCCCGTAGTTCAGCCGCAGCCATCCGGCCTCGACGCTGTAGGCCGAGAGTCCCGGCTTCAGCAGCGACGGGCTGATGTAGTAAGGCTGCACGACGATCTGCTCGCGGCCGAGCAGGTCCCGCACCACGGTGCGGATCTCCCCCTGGCCGGTGACCAGCGGGAGATCGCTGATGTCGAAAGGGCCGGGCTGCACGCGCCCTTGCAGGCGTTGGCTGTTGTTGACGAAAACGTCCACCGTCGATGGCAGCGATGCCTCGCCGCGCAGGGTCGGGAGCGGGAAGCTCAGGAATCCGGGCCGCAGCGAGAAGTCGGTGCTCCACTGCACGCCGCCGAAGCGCATCGCCTGGCCCCAGGTGCCCGGCTGCGCGATGCCGTCTCCGAGCCGCCAGCTGGTCAGGTGCTCGGGACGGTCGATGGTCCAGCGCGTATCCAGGCGCACCCAGCCGCCGCCCGTGCCGCTGCGATACAGCTGCTGGTGGTTGAGGTCGCCGCGCGGCGTCAGCACGCCGAGTTCGGTCACGCCGTCGACGTTGCCGTCACCGCTGAGGCGCTTCTGCCATTGCACGTCGTAATTGGCGAAGATCCCGAAGGTCGACGGCAAGGTCACCTGCGTGGCGGAACGCGCCACCTCGACCTGCTGGTCGGAGAACGCCTGCGGCGGCGCGTCGATCTCGAGCGTCTGGCTGAGTTCCTCGACACGCCAGCGCATCAGTTCGCCGGGGCCTTCGCCGAGGATCATGTGGAGCTCGCCGTCGATCATCCGCGGCGGCAGCGCCGGCGGCCGGAACTTGAACTCGGTCCAGAGCGCCTGCGGGATGGCGACGCCCTCGGGAACGCGCACCGCGCGCACCGTCTGCGGCTGCGGGATGCCGTTGATCTTCAAGCCCAGCAGCAGGGTCTCGCCGAAGCGTGGGGCCTGGCCCAGCGCCTGCGCCGGGTCGGAAGCGGGCAACGACGGCGGCAGGGACGAGGGCGACGGCGGCGCAGGCGGCGGCTGCTGGGCCTGCGCCGCGGCGGTCATGCACAGGCAGACCGCCGCCGGCAGCAGGCCGGATTCACTTGCCCGCCGCACCGGCCGAGACCTGCTGCAGCCCCTGGTCCGTCATGACCTGCAGATTGCCGGGCGGGCCGGCGGGCGTGGGGATGCGGTAGCTGCGCTGCTCGCCGGGGAACACGACACTTTGCGCGCCCGGCACCGCCATGGACTTCACCTCGCCGTTGGCGCTGGTGACGCGCAGTTCGCTGACCTTCACATGGACGTTGCCGGCGTTGGTCACCGTCGCCACGGTTTCGCCGCTGCTGGCACGCTGGACGCTCCAGCTCGAGTCCCGCCGCACCTGGTTGGGCGCCACGTAGACCGGCACCCGCAACGCCACCAGCACGCGCACCGCGCCGGTCACCTGCGTGTCGCCGCCCTGACGCGCCACCGGTACCTCGCGCAGCACCATGCGGTAGGTGGCCTCCTGCTGCAGGTCCGGCGGGCGGCGCAGGCCCACGCGCAAGACCTGGACCTGTCCGGCCTGCAGCGTGAAGATCGGCGGGTTCACCAGCAGGTCCGTCGTCGGACCGTCGACGTCCTGGCCGTTCTCCCGCGTCCAGCGGATGCCCTCGGCCTGCATCGTCACCGGCTCGGTGCCGTTGTTCTGGACCTGCACCGTCGCCCGGTCGTTCGCGCGGTCCAGCCGCACGTTGACGGGCATGATGCTGACGTCGGCGGCACGAGCCGCCGGCATCGCCAGCAGCACCACCACGAATACCGCCAGCACTGCCGTCATGCCCGGGACGGCGGCCAGCCCACGTCGGATCGTGTTCATCGGTTTCTCTCCTGTCGTCTTGTCGTCCGATGTCCCCCCAGGCGTTCCGGCCGCCCGCAGCCGTCCTCTCCCTTGTGCGCCGCCCGCAGGCGGCTGGCGATCGCCTTCAGTAGGACACCGTCACGGTGACCGTGTCCGTGTACGCCCCGGGCACCGCGCCAGTCAGCGAGGGCACCTGGCCATAGATGGTGACGCTCTGAATGCCCCCCGTCCCCGTGCCGCTGTAGACGGTGCTGCCGCCGGTGCTGTTGCCCCAGACGGAGGTCCGCCCCGCGTCGACGTAGAGCTGGTAGCCGAGCGAGTAGGCGCCGTTGATCATCTTGCGGGCGGCGAAGTTGGCCGCACCGCCGGCGTTGCTCCCGGCGCTGAGGGCGACGGTATAGGCCGTGGTGGCCGTGCATTCGATGGTCAGCGTCGAAGTGCCGTTCACCGGCCCAGCGCCGATCGGGTTGATGGCGGAGCCGAAGGCCAGCGTCGAGCCCGACACATTGCAGGCGGACGACACCGTCGTCTGCGACGTGAGCGTGTTGGTCGCCGTGCCGCCGCGCGCAACGCCGATCAGGCCGACGAGCGCGGCCGTGATCAGGAGTAGCGGGAGGCTTCTCCGCATCCGTGTCCCCGTCAGTGCACCACGGCGCTGCCCCTTTCGGGCAGCCGCGTGCCATGCGCCCGGGCCTCCGCAAGGACGAGAAGGCCGCGCGCGGAGATCGCGTCGCGGGGATAGACGGCCAGGCCGACATGGCTGTCCAGCCGCACCTCATGACCGCCCAGATCGAAGGGGTCGGCCAGCGATTCGCGGATGCGGTCCGTCAGCGCTTCCGCCTCCTGCACCGAACCGGCGCGCGAGACGACCAGCGCGAACTGCTCGGTGGCATGCCGGGCCAGCAGATCGGCCGGGCCGGCGCAGCCCGACATCCGCCGGCCGATCTCCACCAGCACCGGTGCCGCGCCTGAAACGCCCTGGCTGCGCAGCAGCGCCTCCAGCCCCTTCAGCACGACCACCGTGACGGCCACCTTGCCGGCCTCAGCATTGACCAGTCGCAGGACCTGATCGAGGCGTTCGAGCAAGGCGACCTGCCCCAGCAACCCGGTCTCGGCATCGCGCAGCAGCGGCGACGGCCGCTGCTGCCGACCGCCGACGAGTTCGCTCTGCATCAGTTCCTCCAGGTCGCCGAACAGCGTCTCCATGCCGGAGGCCTTGTCGTAGAAGCCGTCGGCGCCGGCCTGCATGCACATGTCGCGGTAGGCGTCCATCGCGTGATGCGTGAGCATCAGGATGCGTCCCCGATACCCCTTTCGGCGCAGGGCGCGCAGCACGTCGATGCCGGTCCCCACCAGCAGCGTCATGTCCAGCAGCACCGTGTCCGGCTGCAGCCAGTCGATCAGCGCGATCGCCTGCGGCGCGGAGTCGGCCTCTCCCACGACGCGCGCGCCGGCCATGTCCTCGAGCCGGCGTGCCAGGAGACGGCGGATGGCCGACGAGTCCTCGACGAGAAAGATGTCCATGAAGCAGTACTCCGGAGCGATGCGGTGACTGGTTGTCACCGCCTGTCCGGCATCTTGCGCGCGCCCTCGCGCCCACATCAGCGGCACCCCGCCCAAGCTGATGTCGGGTTCCCTCCGCAGGGTTTGTCGGGCGATCACCTACGTCCTCCGCGGGGTCACTGGATGTCCGTGAGACCGTGCTGGACGCAGTACTTCGTCAGCTCGGTGTTGTTGCGCCAGCCTGTCTTCTCGAGGATGCGCGCCCGGTAGGTGCCGACCGTCTTGGCCGACAGGTGCATGGTGTCGGCGATCTCGGCCGGCGTCTTGCCGGCGGCGATCAGCAGCATCACGCGGTGCTCCTGCGCCGACAGCTGCTCGTGGGGCAACTGGCCCGGCGTGGCCCCGCTCAGCAGACCCAGCAGATGGTCCGCCATCGCCGCGGTGACGTAGCGCCCCCCCTGCAGCAGCCGTTGCAAGGCGACGACCAGTTCGTCGGTCGCCTTGTCCTTGGGCAGATAACCGGACACGCCCATCTGCAGCAGCCGCGCCGCATAGGCGGACTCCGCATTGAGGCTCAGCACCAGCACGGGCACGCCCTTGATCGCCCGCAGCATGCGGCTCGCGCCCTCGGTCCCGCTCGCGTCGGGCAAGGACAGGTCCAGCACCAGCGCGTCCGGCTTGTGCGCCTGACCGAGTTGCAGCCCCTCGGCGATGGTCGACGCTTCGTCGATCACCGCCTGCGGCCAGTAACCCTGGATCAACTGCTTGACCCCGAGCCGCATGATCGGATGGTCGTCAACGATCAGAAATCTCATCCCAGCCCTCCTCGTTCTCCCGTCTCGCGCCGGCGCCACCGTTGGCGTCGTCCGCTTCCCCCAGTTCACTGCCATCGGCCGCCACCGGCACCCGGACGTCGATCCGCGTGCCGCGCCGGGGCGCCGGCCCGAACTCCATCTCCCCACCTGCGAGCACGGCGCGCTCCCGCATGTTCCGCAAGCCCGACGCATCCACGCGCACATGGCCGGGTCCGACGCCGTCGTCTTCGATCCGCAACCGGTATTCGCCGTCCTCCAGGCGCGATTCGATGGTCAATTGCTGCGCCTGCGCATGCCGCAGCACGTTCGTGGCCGCCTCCTGCAGCAGGCGGAACAGCTGGTTGTGCTGCTCCGGCGTCAACGCGTCGTCGGACGCCAGGTCGACATCGACGATGAGATCGCTCTGCCGCTGCAGGCCCTGCACGTAATGCTGCACCGCGGCACCGAAACCGAAATCGTCCAGCAGCGGCGGCCGCAGCGTGTTGGCGATGCGGCGGGCGGCGCCGATGACCTCGTCGGCGATGCTCAACATTTCCTCGTGCATCGGCTCCTTGGCCGGCGCGATCTTGCGCGCCATGGACAAGGCCAACATCTTGGCCGCGGTACCGAGCTGACCCAACTGATCGTGGACCTCGCGCGCCAGACGGCGCCGTTCCGCCTCGACGCTGCGGTCCAGTTCCGCAGCGAAGCTCTGGATGCGCTTGAGCGCCTCGGTCAATTCACGCGTGCGTTCGACGACCGCGCCTTCCAGTTGCGCATGGCTGTCCCGCAGGGCACGTTCCGCCTGATCGCGGCGCTCGCGCTCCATCCACAGCGCGGCCATCGCCGCCGCCACCATCACGCCGCCGGCCAGCGGCAACACCTGCGCCAGCAGCGTGGTCTCCTTCGTCTGGATCGCGACGGCCGTTTCGATGCCGTCGATCCGTTGTTGCTGCAAGGACTTCAATCGGCCCAGCTCGCCGCGGATCTCGTCCATCAGCTGCTTGCCTGCCACGTAGGCCTGGCGGTCCTTCAGCGCCGATTCGCCTTCTTTCCAGCGCCCCTCGACCTGCCGCTCGACCTGATGGAGGCGTTCGGCGATGAAGCGGTCCAGGCGCTCGAACGCGATTTCCTGCCGGTCGCCCGATCGTGCGAGCGCTGTCTTGAGTTCCACATAGTGGGCGTCGAGATCGCGCTGTGCGCGCTCGTACGGCTGCAGGAAGGCCGCGTCGCCGGTGATCAGGAAGCCGCGCGTGCCCGTCTCGAGATCGATCAGCAACGCATTGAGGTCGGAGATCAGCCGCTGCGTGCGCAAGGCATGAGCGCGCGCGTTCTCCTGACGCGTCAATTCGCCAAGACTGCGGTACTCGCCGTAGGCGGTGGCTACAAAAGCGATGCAGCCGGCCAGCAACAGGCCCGCAGCCACCGGAAAGGTCAGCATGCGCATCGAAGGTCCGGGCTTGCTCGCCCGTGTTGGTACAACCCTGTGGACGACGGCATCACAGCGATGACATCCGCGCCGACATCCACCCCAGTGCTTCTGTTGCTCGCGACGTCTGGTCGCGCCTCTCTCGGGCCCCGCGTTCTGGGGCTTCGTGTCGACTCTCTCTGCGGAGACCGTTCACAGGGGTCTAACGCTAGAGGGGTAGCGCAGGAAAAGCAAGTCCCTGCTCACGTGCCGCGTACCGGGAAAGCCACGTCTGCCCGTCGGAGACTTCGCGACCCTGGCCGAACCGGGCGGATTGCGGGGTCAGGACTTGACTCTCGTCTTGACCCCGCGACGCTTGCGCGGGAGCGTTTCAGGGTGGCTGCCATCGCGCGAGCAGCGCGGCATGGCGCCGCTGCCAGTCGCGCAGCGGCGCGTCTTCGCCGTCCAGGACGAGCCGGAGATAGGCCAGGCTGAGTTCTCGCGTGGCCGCCTTGACCTTCGGATTGAGATCGAGTCCGCCGGTATTCATGCGGTCCGTGAAGATGCTGTGCGAGCCGCCGCTGAACATCGCCAGCGCCTTGTGTGGCCCGCCGATGGCGTCGAAGAGCGCAATGCGATCCGCAGGACCGCTGTAATAGCCGGGGATGGTGATCTCATCATCGGTGGCGCTGATGTGCAGCGTGGGAATCGCCACGCCGGACAGGATGGGCACGGGGTCGCCTTCGCCGTAGAACGGCGGCGCGGAGATCAGGATCGCCGCCTTGAAGCGCGGCTCGGCCAGCGCCGTCAGCGTGGTGCCGCCAGGCAGTCCCGCCGACGTCGCCACCCTCGCGCCGGCCAGCAGCAGGCTGGTATTGGCGCCGTAGGAGTGCCCCGCGATGGCGAGTCGCGCCGGATCAAGTCGAGGCGCCAGAGGGCCGGAGAGCAGCCGGTTCAGCGCGAAGCGCACATCCTGCGTGCGGTCGACCGCCTCTTCTGGCTGCGCCGCATGCTGCAGCCGCAGGACCAGGTTGAGCGAGTTGGACCAGCCGAATCCGCCTGACCACAGGCGTCGGTCGCTGCCGATGTGCTGCACATGCATGGCGACGACACCGTGCGCGGCCCAGTAGCTGCCGAGATAGCTGTAGCCGCGACGAGAGCCGCCCATGCCGTGCGAGAACACCACGACCGGCCATCCGCCGGAGGGCGCTCCGCCCTGGGGCCAGTAGACACGGACGGGCACCGCGCGCTGGCGCGTGGGATCAATCCAGTCGAAGTCCTGCCACTGATGACTGCCGTCATCGGCAAATTGCGCGCCGGGCTGTGCGGGAAGATCGGGGCCGCTCACCGGCGCAGGCGTTGCGCAACCGATCAGCAGCGCCGCGAGCGCCGCCATCGCCGAGGCGGCGAGCACGGACCAGCGCCACGTCCTGTTCACGACGTCAGAACAGTTCGACGTCGCTCAGGTGCTTGGCCTCGGACATCGCGCCCTGCGCGACCAGCGTGGCATGGCTCTGCACCTGGTTCCGTCCGGCGCCCTTGGCGTGGTACACCGCCTTGTCGGCGCGCTCGAACGCGGCGGCCGGCGAATCGCCGGCGCGGATCTGCGTGAAGCCGATGCTGACCGTGATGCGGCCGACCTGCGGGAAGGCGTACTGCGCGGTATTGCTGCGGAAACGCTCGAAGGCGTGGGCCGCGTCGGGCTCGTCTTCGCAGCGCATCAGCACCACGAACTCCTCGCCGCCGAAACGGTAGAGGAGATCGTTGAAACGGAAGCTGCTGCGCATCAGGCGCGACAGCAGCAGCAGGACCTCGTCGCCGATCAGATGGCCGAAACGGTCGTTGATCGACTTGAACAGGTCGATGTCGATGACACCCAGCCAGTAGCGCGGATGCACGACGGCATGACGACGATCCTGACCCGCTTCGTCATGCGCGGCGGCCTCGCTGGGCGCGCGCGTCGGCAGCTCCGACACCGCCTTCAGGAAGCTCTCGTCGAAGGTCTTGCGGTTGAGCAGACCCGTCAGCGTGTCGCGCTCGCTGTAGTCCAGCAGTCCCTGGAAGTTGTGATAGATCCGCAGCACGCTGGAGACCATGCGCTGGGCTTCGGCCTTGAGCCGGCGCGCGGTATGCAGTTCCAGCACACCGACGACCTCGCGCTCGGTGGCGAGCGGGAACAGGGTCACCCACTCGTCTCCCTCGCGCTGCTGCAGCACACTGCGCTGCGTCAGACACTCGAGTCGGCGGGGTTCTTCGGCAAGTCTCGGCAACCGTTCGGGATCGACCCACAGCGAGTCGGCCGTGGCGACCGGGTCCCCGGCGCGCAGACGCGCGCGGGTCAGCCAGCGTTGCTGGCCGGGCTCGCCGACGCAGCGGTAGATCGCCACCGCGGCCACGGGACCATTGAGCAGGTCACGCAACGCGGTGACGAGCGTGACGTCCATGACATCTCGGTCACGGAAGCCCGTCAGTTCGGCAAGATGGTCGACTACCCCGGACATGGTGTTTGCAGCGTGGAGGGAGGATCCTGGCGCCGGCTTCCCGATGTCCGGGAAACCGGACCCTACGCCCTCGCCGGCTGAGCGGCGGACAGATGTGCAGTGTATCGGGCGATCAGACCCAGCAGGTGCTCTTCGTCATAGGGCTTGCCCAGGTAATCGTTGACTCCGAGCCGTTGTGCATACTCGCGATGTTTCTGCGCGATCCGCGACGTGATCATGATCACGGGCAGACCCGCCAGACGCGTGTCGGCGCGCAGGTTGCGGACCAGGTCGAAGCCGTCCATGCGCGGCATCTCGATGTCCGACAGCACGACCGCGGGCAACTCGTCGCCGCCCAGACGTTCCATCGCATCCAGGCCGTCCTTGGCCAGCAGCACACGATAGCCTTCGCGCTCCAGCAGGCGTTGCGTGACGCGGCGGACGGTCAGAGAGTCGTCGACCACCATCACCAGCGGTGCGAGCTGGACCTTGACTTCCTCGACCACGACCTGACGGGCCGCCGCTTCGGCGTCGTGCACGCGCTGCTGCGCGGCATGGCCGTAGCGGTTGGCCAGCGCCACCGGGTTATAGATCAGGGCGACGTCGCCGGAGGCCAGCAGGCTGATGCCCGCCAGGCCTGGCACCTGCATCAGCTGCGGGCCCAAGTTCTTGATCACGACTTCCTGGTTGCCCAGCACTTCGTCGCAATGCAGCGCCAGGCGTTGCTGCGCGCTGTGCACCAGCACCACCGGCAGCGTCTTGCCGTGAGCGAATCCACGATCGCTGTGGCGCATCAGGCCGCCCAGCCAATAGAACGGCATGCGCTCGCCGGCGGCCATCAGGGAGCCGTCGACATACGCCTGCTCCACCGTCTCCACCGGCAGGCGCTGCACCGACAGCATCAACGCCGCGGGCACCGCAACCTTGCGATCGCCGTAGCGCAGCACGACGACCTGCGTCAGCGCCGTCGTCAGCGGCACGCGCAGCTCGAAGCTCGCGCCCTGGCCTGCGGTCGACTGCGTCAGCACGTAGCCGCCCAGTGTGTTGACTTCCGAGCGGACCACGTCCATGCCCACGCCACGGCCGGCCATTTCGGTCAGCGCATCGGCGGTGGAGAAGCCCGGCTCGTAGATGAGGTCCATCAGCTGTGAATCGCTGATGTCCTGACCCGCCTGGATCAGGCCCTGGCTCTCGCCGCGGGCGCGGATGCGCGCCAGGTTCAGGCCGGCACCGTCATCGCTGAAGCGGACCTGGATCTCGTTGCCTTCCTGGTGCAGATTCAACACGATCTTGCCCACCGGGGCCTTGCCGGCCTGCTGGCGGACGTCCGGCGTCTCGATGCCGTGGACCACGCTGTTGCGCAGCAGATGCTCGAAGGCGCCCGTCAGACGTTCCAGCACCGCGCGATCCAGTTCGACGCCGCCACCGCGGATCTCGAGCTGGGCCTGCTTGCCGCTCTCGCGGGAAGCCTGACGCACGACGCGGTGCAGGCGCTCGCCCAGGCTGCTGTCGAACTCCACCATCCGCGTACGCAGCAGGTCATCCTGCAGTTCGCGCGTCAGCCGGGACTGGCCGGCCAGTTCGTCTTCGCCCGCCGCGACGTTGCGCTGCAGGCCGCGCTGGACCGTCGCCACGTCGTTGACGGACTCGGCCAGCATCCGCGTCAGTTCCTGGAAGCGGGTGTAGCGGTCGAACTCCAGCGGGTCGAAGTCCTTGCCGGTGGCCTGCGCGGCTTCCTGTCGGGCGGCGATGCGGGCCTCGGCCTGCAGCTCCAGCTCGCGCAACTGTGTGCGCAGACGCTCAAGGTTGTCGTCCAGGTCGCCCAGCGACGTGCGCATCTGGCCCAGTTCGGACTCCAGGCGGGCACGACGGATGGAGACTTCGCCCGAAAGCGCGGCCATGCGTTCCAGCAGCGCGCCACGGACGCGCACCTGCGCGGCCGGCGCGACCGGCGCGCTTTCCAGCGGCTGACCCATGTCAGCCACTTCGCTGAAGTGGGCCCAGTCGATGTCGATGTCGGCCAGAGGCGCGGAAACCGGCGCCGCCACGGGCGCAGGCGCCTCGACGACCGGCTCGACGATCTCGGCAGCCGGCTCGACGGCGGTCGGCTCGATCACTGGTTCGGCGATCGGTGCCTCAACCTCAAGCACAGGCGCGACCGGCTCCACGACCTCGACCGGCTCGACGATCTCTTCGATCGGGGCCTCGGCCTCAACCGGCGTTTCAACGGCCGGGGCCGCGATCGCGTCGGAGCCCTCGGCAGGCGATTCAATCGCTTCCACCGCCTCGGTGGCCGGAATCGGAGCAGGCTGTTCGGCGATCGGCGCGACCGGCGCCATCGGCGCGGGCACCACCGGCGCCGGATTGCGCCAGGTGCGCTGCAGCGTCTTGAAGGAGTGCTCCAGGCTGTCGCCGGCGTCCTGCAGCGCGAGCAGCTGCTCGAAGCGCGGCTCGCCCTCGGCCACCAGATGCTCGACCTGCGATTCCAGACGGTGAGCCTCTTCACCCAGGCGCATGGCACCGGACAGGCGCGCACCACCCTTGAAGGTGTGCAGCACACGCATGCAGGCCGCGGCACGGCTGGAATCCGCCGGTTGGGCGGCCCACTCGCGCAGGGCACCGTGCAACTGGCCCAGCAGATCCTCGGCTTCCTCCTCGAAGATCGGCATCAGTTCCGGCTCGATCTGGTCGGGCTGGTTGAAGTCGAAGTCGTCGTCGGTCGCCTCGGCGGCCTGATGGAAGGCTTCCTGCGAGGTCGGGAAATCGGGCTCGGCCGCTGCGACCGGCGGCACCGGAACGCTGAGCAGGCTGGCCGGCAACGAGGCCGTGGACACTTCCTCCAGCGACATGGCCAGCAGGCCCTCGTCGCTGTCGGCATGGCCGTCAGGCAGCGGCGCCCCGGGTTCGAAGGCCTGCAGTTCGGCCAGCAGCGCCGGATCGGCTTCCTTCAGGAAACCGGCGGCGAATTGATGAAGCAGGCGGCGGATCTCGTCGGAGGCGCGCTGGAAGAGCGTCGGATCGCCGACTTCATGGCCCAGGGCTCGGCCCAGGGCGTGTTCCAGGCAACGGGCGAGCGTCGACAGGTCGTCGAAACCGACCGTCGCGGCGCTGCCGGCCAGGCCGTGGGCCAACGCTTCCGCTTCCTGTGGCAGCGGCGACTGCGGCAGCAGCGACCACTCGGTCAGTTCCACCTGCAAACGACGGGAACGCTCGTCGGCTTCGTTCAGGAAGATGTTGAACAGCGCGATGCTGATGCGCAGCGGCCCGATGACCTTGACGCCCTCGTCACTGTCCTCTGCCCCCACCTGCCCGTCGACGGCCTCGCTCGGCGCATCCGCAGCCGGCGGCGTGACGGCCGTCCCGCCCACCAGGCTCAACGCCGGTGTCGCGTGCGTGGGCGGCGTGTCCAGGTCGAGGTCGGGCAGCTCCAGATCGGACAGGCTGAGCGGCGACAGGCCCTCCGGCGGCGCATCGACCAGCTCCTGACCCAGGTCCAGCGTCAGCGTCAGGTCCGGCGTCGACGCCGCCTCGAGCGTGGCCACCGGCTCAGTGTTCAGGTCCGAAAGATCCAGCAGGTCCAGCGCCGGCTCGTCGACCGCCGGCGAGAGCGGCAGTTCGTCGAGCGGCATCGGCGTCGTGGCCTCGATCTCCACCATCGGCGCATCCGCCGGCCAGCCGGCCGGCAGATCCATGGTGACGGTCGCGTCGTCGGCGGAGGTCAGCGTCGGCTCCAGAGCCTGCGTCGGCTCGTCATGGAAGACCGGGGACTCGATGGCGACGGGCAGTTCGACCGTCGAAGCTTCGTGCAGCGCGGAGGGCTCGACCACATCGGCGACGGTCGGCAGCGACATCGTCGTGTCGAGCGCAGGCAGATCGGCCGAGGACAGCGCGTCCAGATCGACCGACGAGCTCAGTTCCGGCACCGCCTGGGTGAGCTCGGGCACCTCGCCCGGGAAGTCCAGGGACAGATCGGCCACCGGCAGCACCGGCGCGTCCAAGCCCGGCAGGTCCAGGGAAGGCAGATCCAGGGACGGGAGGACGGCGCCAGCCGGGGCCGGCTCCACCAGCGGGGCGAGCAGGTCCAGCGCCGACTGATCGTCGGAGGCGGCTTCGGACGTGGTCGGCTGCGTAGGCGCGGCCACTTCATCGGCGAGCGACAGCTCCGGGAGACCGGACAGATCGATCTCGTGGACTTCGTCCACGCCGGGAACCTCGACGACCTCGGCCACCTCGGCGACTTCGATCACCTCGGGGACCGAGCCCAGGTCGACCCGTTCAACGACGTCGCTGGCGTCAGGCACGACGGGGATCGGTGCGGCCACGGGAGTGGCCGGCTCGGCCGACACCTGCAACGGCAGATAGCGGTTTTCCAGGCGCAGCGCGTCGGCAGAGGCCCGGAACGGGGCGCTGTGGAAGCCATGGGGACGCTTGTCGGCGATCGCGGCGGCCCAGGCCTGGAAGGCGTCCAGCGCTTCGTTGCTGAAGCGCAGCAGGTCCGAATCGGCCTGGGGATGTTCCGACAGACGATGGTTGTAGAGCTGTTCGCAGGCCCAGCCGGCTTCGCCGAACTCGTTCAGCCCGACCATGCGCGAGCTGCCCTTCAGCGTATGGAACGCGCGGCGCGCGGTCGTCAGCTGTTCCTTGTCACTGCCGTTGCGGGCGAGCGCGGTCATCGCGTCGCGTGCGGTGGTCACGACCTCGGCCGCCTCTTCCAGGAAGATGCCCAGCATCTCCTCGTCGATCGCTTCCTCGGCCTGCGGGATCGGCGCGCTTGGCGCCTGCGCGGGAGGCGCCGCGGGCGCGGCGGCCTCGATGAATTGCTGCAGCGATTCGGCGGCGTGGCTGCCCGCGGCATCGCCGCCGGCCGACAGCAGCTGCTGCTGCGCCTGTTGCGCCGCCTGAGCCATGCCGAGGTCGTCGGCGGCGCGGGCTTCGTGGGAGATCCGTTCCAGATCGCGGGCGAGGTCCTCGGTCGAACGGTCGCCTTGCGCAACGGCCTGTGCCGTCGCCTGCAACTGCGCGATCAGTTGCGGTTGCGCCTCGACGTCCTCGACGGCCGATTCCTGCGCTTGCGCCTGCAGTTCGCTTTCGCGACCCACCAGCGACTGCAGCAGCCCGGTGTCTTCCTCGAAGCGGAACATGCGCTTGGCCAGTTGCGGCTGCACGCTCAGCATGTCGATCAGGAAACCCAGCGCGCCCAGGTTGTGGGCGAGCCGGTCGAACTGCGCGCGAGGTCCCGCCAGCGACGGATCGACCTCGGTATTGGCCAGTTCGTCGACCTGATCGCGCATCTTCAGCGTGGCTTGCGCGGCCTGGGACAGCCCCAGCACGCTGAACACGCCCCGCATCGCCTGCAACTGTCCCGGCACCGGGATCAACAGGTCCCGCTTGGTGGGGTCGCGGAAATACTCGTCGCACTGGCGCTCGACCTCGGACAGGCTGGCGCGCAGTTCATGGACGACGGAACCCAGCGTCTGACGATCAGCGACACGACGGTAGAGCTCTTCCATCCAGCTCTCGAGCGCCAGCGGCGCTTCGCCGTGGCCGACCGACTCGATGCGACGGGCAAGGCTCTTCACGCGCTCGCCCTGCTCCGGCTGGTCGAAGGCCTCGTCCTCGAGCGCCGCCTCCAGATAGAGCATCGACGTGGCGATCTCCATCGCCAGCGCGGCTTCAGGCGCGCGGCCCGAACGCAGCGTCGCGACGACGGCACGGCGGAGCGTATCGCCCAGCACCTCGCCGCTCGGGAACAGCTTCTGGAGCGATTCGGCGACGTTGGCGAACTGTTCGTCCAGCCCCCCCAGGCGGTGGGTCTCGCCTTCGGCGGCGGAGGCCCAGGACTCCTTCGCCGCGATGACGCGACGTTTCGCGGCCGCGACCCAGTTCGGGTCGATGCGGCCCAGCGCGTCATCACGGTAGTCGACGGTGTCGGCTTCGATCAGGCCGTAGGCCTGCTGCACCGCGCTCAGGCGCGGCGCGGAGCCCGGCTCGGCATGCTTGGCGGCGGCGGCGAAGAACAGCAGGTCCTTGGCCAGGCGCTCGGACGGGGCCGCGTCGCTGCCGGCGCGCAGTTGCGCCAGCAGTCGAGAACCGAGCCGCTTCACCAGCGTGTCCACCGGCAGCAGGCCGCGCGATTGGGCCTCGAACTGCCCCGCGGCGAGCATCCACAGCGTCCGCGCATTCGCTTGGGTCTGGGTCAGCGCCAAGCCGGCGCACAGGTCGCTCAGCAGCTGGCCCTGACCCGGCGCCGGCGCGCGCATCTGCTTGAGCAGCAGCGCTTCGAACGGCGTGCGCATCTGCTCCGACGTCAAGGCGCGCACGCCGCGGTCCAGCGGCAGTTCACGCCAGCGGAACTCTTCGGTCCACAGGTCCGCCGGATGGATGCGGCCCGCGCCGTTGAGTTCCTGAAGGGTCTGGTAGGCCGGGAACAGCGCCAGCGAGCTCGGCTGCCCGCCGGCCAGCGTCTTGGCGATGAAGGCGAGCACCGCGAAGTCCGCGCGCTCCACTGCCTCGACCTCGGCGATGCTCACGCTGGCCGGGTTCTCGGCCAGACGGAACAGCGTCGCCTCGGCGGCACGCAGCAGGTGCGCGGCAGCGGGCAGGCTGACCACCGCCAGCACGCCAGCGGCCTGGTGCATCTGCTGAGCCGCGCCTTGCAGGGCGGGACTGGGCTGGCCGTCGCCGCCCAGCGTCGTCGACCGCGCATCGGCATCGCGCAGCACGCGGCGAAGGGCCTTGTGCACCGATTCCAGCGTGCGGCGCAGCTCCTCCTGGACCCAGGCCAAAGGGCTCAGGTCGGCGGGGAACTCGGATTCGCGCGTAAGGTCCATGCTCGCTCTTGTTCTCTTCTAATTGTCGACGCGGTGCGGGGTGATCCCTGTTCTACCGGTGTGGCGCTGGGTGGAAGGTCCGTCCGATCAGGACGTGACCTTGAACCGGGCCACCGACTGCTTCAGCGCTTCCGCCGACCGTGACAGCTCGTGCACCATCTGGGCGGTGGAACGCGTACCGTCGGAAGTCTGCTCGGTCACCGCGAAGATGTGCTGGATGTTCGCACCGACCTCGTTGGCGGCGCGCGCTTCGTTCTGCGCGACCGACGAGATCTGGCCGATCAGGTCGTCCAGGCGACGCGACACCGAGTCGATGTCTTCCAGCGCGCGGCCGGCCGCGTCGGACAGTTTCGTCCCTTCGACCACCCCCAGCGTGGAGCGCTCCATGGCGGCCACCGCGTCGTGCGTGTCGGTCTGAATGGTCTTGACCAGCGCGGCGATCCGGCGCGTCGCGTCGGCGGAGCGTTCCGCCAGTCGCTGAACTTCTTCCGCCACCACCGAGAAGCCGCGACCGGCCTCGCCCGCAGACGCCGCCTGGATGGCTGCGTTCAACGCCAGCACGTTGGTCTGTTCGGTAATGTCCGAGATCAGCTCCGTGATCTCGCCAATTTCCTGCGACGACTCGCCCAGCCGCTTGATGCGCTTGGACGTTTCCTGGATGTGGTCGCGGATCTGGTTCATACCGCCGATGTTGTTCTGCATCGCCTCCAGACCCTGCTCGGCCGCTTCCCGCGACTGGCGGGCCACGTCGGCGGTCTGCTGCGCCTGCGCGGACACCTGGTTGATCCGGTGCGCCATCTGCAGCACCGCCTCGCCGGTGGCGCGGATCTCGTGCAGCTGTTCGGTGGACGCGGCCAGCAGCTCGGTCGACGTCTGGTCCACCTGCGCGGTCGTGTCCGTCACCCGGACCGCCGTCGTCTGCACCTGGTGCACCAGCGAACGCAGTTCTTCCACGGTGTAGTTCACCGAGTCGGCGATCGCACCCGTGATGTCCTCGGTCACGGTCGCCTGGTGCGTCAGGTCGCCTTCCGCCACCGTCTGCAGCTCGTTCATCAGTCGCAGAATCGCCGCCTGGTTCGCGTCGTTGACGCGCTTGGCTTCCTGCTCCTGCGCCTCGGCTTCGCGACGCTGTTCTTCCGCCATCTGGGCACGACGCGACTGGTCGGACACGTACAACCGCAGGAAACCGACCGAGCCGATCACCAGCAGCGCCAGCGAGGCCAGCATGCCGATCAGTACCGCCGGATTCAGGCCGCCTGCCGATTCGAGGCCGACGCCCAGGTCGTCCAGGTCCTTGCGCAGCAGTTCCGAGTCATTCAGCATCGCCGTCTGCGCTTCCCGCGCGGACACCAGACCCTGCAGGTTGGACAGGATGGCGGTGGCCTGCGAACGGGTCTGGTCGTACTGCGTCAGCAGCACCTTCAGACGTTCACGCACCTGTGCGTCCTTGGCGCCGTTCAGGCGCAGCTCGGGGTTGCCGTTGAGCAGCGCCTGGGCGATCTCGCGGAATGCGTTCAAGTCCTTGCCGAGCAGGAACACGGCCTCGGGGCTCACGCCTTCCTGCGTCAGGAATTCGTTGGCGGACTTGCCGATCCGCTGGGTCAGCATCACCAACTGGCCGACCGCGGCGACTTCGCCGGTCGGGGCCGAGCTCTGCAGCGACAGCGAGGCCACGGCCTCGGCGCTTTCCAGCAGGTCGGACGACTGTCGGTTGATCGCGCGCAGCGCGGCGCCGACCTGCGTCAGCACCTTTTCCTGCGCCAGCATGACCTTGGTGTTCTTGTCGGCGCGCGCCACCATCGGGGCGATCTTCTCGAGCAGCGGATCGACCGAACTTGGCGCCTTGGCCAGTTCACCGCTCCCGTCGCGCAGCGAGCCGATCACGCCGGTCAGGATCTCCGACGCTTCCTTCATTTCCGGGAAGGCGTTCTTGTTGCCCAGCAGCGCGGTCGACACCGCCTTCGCCAGACGCTGGGACTGCGTCGCCGCCTGACCCGCGCCGCGCACCTGCGCCGCGGAGCGGTTGGAGCTGATCAGCGACCAGGACACCGTGAGCGTCGTGCCGATCAGGCCGACGGCGACCATCGCCGTCAGCAGGCCGGTGCGGCGCTGCTCGGGCTGGCGGGCCACGGCCGGCATCGGCTGGGGCGATTCCGGGGCGGACGCCGAAGGCTGGTAGCCCGCGGACGTGTCCTGGAACTCCGGCGTGGGCTGCGCCGTGGTGATGATCGAAGGCTGGAAGTCTTGCGTGTCCTCCGGAACAGCGCCCGACGCGTCGGTCTGCGGACCCGCGTCGAAGTCGTCGTTGCCCTCGTTCTTGCCCTTGTTCTTGATCTTGTCCAGGAAGCTCATCTCACCCTCGTTTGATCTCGTTCGTCGAATCGGCGCCTGCGGCGGGGCCGTCGTCTGGCTATCAGTTCAAAACAATGCGCAGGAATTGCGGATGCTGCGTCAGCGCATCCAGGTCCAGCACTTGCCAGCGCCGGCCCTGCCCGTCGCGCATGCGGGCAGGAGCGAAATCGGGATGGCCGCCCTCGTCGGGCTCGGCCTGGAGCTGTTCATCGCCGCGCAGCCCCAGCAGCTGGTCTACCAGCAGCGCGCAGTTGATGCCCAGATCCGGATTGATCGACACCATCCGGTGGACCGATGTCAGCGGCACCGGCCCCCGCAGGCCCAGGAAGGCCGACAGGTCCACCACCGTATGCAGACCGCCCCGCAAGTTGGCCACGCCCAGCATCCAAGGTTGCGTGTACGGGACCGCCTGAAGCGGCACCGGCGTGAAAATTTCGCCGGATTGCTTGAGCGGAAGCAGCAGGCCGAGGCCCGCGCATTCGACCGCCAGCCAACTCGCCGCCTGCGGCGCTTCGCGCGCCGCCTGCATGCGCTGCGCCAGCCGTTGTTGAAGTTCGCGCAGCGCTTGCTTGTTGGCCATGATGTCAGCCCAACGCCTTGATCTTGGCCAGCAGTTCGTCAGCCTTGACCGGCTTGACGACGTAGTCGCGCGCGCCCTGGCGCATGCCCCAGACCTTGTCGGTTTCCTGATTCTTGCTGGTGCACATGATCACCGGCACGTCGGCGTAACGCTCGTCACGGGTGATCGCGCGCGTCAGCTGGAAGCCGTTCTGGCCCGGCATGACCACGTCCATCAGGATGAGGTCGGGCTTTTCTTCAGCCAGACGCTTCATCGCCTCTTCGCCGTTCTCGGCGGTGCGGATGGTGAAGCCGCGCTTGGTCAGCAGGTCGCTCAGCGCGTGCAGCTCGGTCTTCGAATCGTCGACCAGCAGGATCTTGTGGATGGGCATGGGATCTCCCTCTGTCTTGGCTCGTGTCGATTCGCGTCGGTGGAGTCGTCGTTCGAGCCAGGCGTGAGCGTCGTTGGATGTCGTGGATGGGGTCGTGGGAAGCGGGTCGTCGGCCGGGCCGGTCAACCCGCCTGGCAATGCTGTCGGACCGCCTGCAGCAGCTGGTCCTTCGTGAAGGGCTTGGTCAGGTAATCCTGCGAGCCGACCATCCGGCCGCGAGCCTTGTCGAACAGGCCGTCCTTGGACGACAGCATGATCACGGGCACCGACGCGAACTGCGGATTGCGCTTGATGATGGCGCAGGTCTGGTAACCGTCCAGACGCGGCATCAGGATGTCGCAGAACACGAGATCGGGCTGGTAGTCGCTCAGCTTGGCGAGCGCGTCGAAACCGTCCTCCGCCAGGACGACCTCATGGCCGCCCTGCTTCAGGAAGATCTCGGCGCTGCGGCGGATCGTGTTGCTGTCGTCGATGACGAGCACCTTGGTCGCCGTGCGGGGGCTTGCGCTGGAATCCAAGCTCTTCTCCGTATTGTTCAGACAATGGTTGTCAGAGAGATTTCAGGCCCGCGACAAGCGACGAGCACTGGAAGGACCGCCGGATGATCGAGGACCGGTGCCTTGCCGAAAGGTCGATGCGAGGGTCAGATCTGGACCATTTCGAAGTCTTCCTTGCGGGCGCCGCACTCTGGGCAGGTCCAGTTCATGTCGACATCTTCCCAACGGGTGCCGGCGGCGATGCCGTGTTCAGGGTCACCCACGGCCTCGTCGTACATCCAGCCGCAGATCAGGCACATCCAGGTCCTTGCTTCGCTCACGATGGGTTGACTTTGCATCACTACAATGATCGAAAGATTGTAGCCATGCCCCCGGTCTGACCCGGGGGGCGGAAGTACCGATGAAACAACAGTCGGTTGCGGTGCTTCTCCACGTTTTGCGCACCAGTTCACGGCTTCTCGCCGAACCATTCATGAGCCGCCCAGACCCGCATCAACAAGATCCCCAGGACGCCGCCGCGATCGAGGACCAGGATTCGCCGCCCCCGGCCTGCGTGATGAGCTTCAATGCATCGGATCCCAGCGGCGCGGGCGGCAGCGCCGGCGACGTCGCCACCATCGCCGCCATGGGCGCGCACGCGTTGCCGGTCGTCACCGCCATCGTCATGCGCGACACCGCCGAGGTCTTCGACCACCAGACCCTGGACGGCGACTGCATCGTCGAACAGGCGCGCTCCATCCTCGAGGACGTCCCGGTGGCCGCCTGGAAGGTCGGATTCCTGGGCAGCGCCGAAGGCGTCTCCTCGGTCGCCGAGGTCCTGTCCGACTACCCCGACGTGCCGCTGGTGGCCTACCTGCCCAGCATCTCATGGCTGGACGAAGAACAGCAGCAGAGCTACCTGGACGCGTTCCGCGAACTGGTGCTGCCGCAGACGCTGGTGCTGGTCGGCAACCAGAAGACGCTGAGCGACTGCCTGCTGCCCGACTGGGACGCGGACCGGCCCGCCTCCCCGCGCGAGCTGGCCGTGGCCGCTCAGCAACATGGTGCCGCGAACGTGCTGGTGACCGGTATCCAGTTGCCCAACCAGTACATCGACAATGTGCTGGCCAATTCCCAGGGCGCGATCACCGGGGAGAAGTTTGAGCGGTTCGAGGCCAGCTTCGTCGGCTCGGGCGACACGCTGTCGGCGGCGCTGGCGGCGCTGCTGTCGGTCGGCTCGGAGCCGCACGACGCGGTCGGCGAGGCGCTCGCCTTCCTCGACCAGTCGCTGGAGGCGGGTTTCCGCCCCGGCATGGGCAACGTGGTGCCGGACCGCTTCTTCTGGGCGCTCCCGCCCGGCGAGGAGGGCGAAGAGGGCGCCGAGGTCGTGCCCGCCACGGACGAGATGCCGATCGACGAGCCCCCCAGCCGCGGCTCCCGCCGCATCCATTGAGACCGCCGAGGGCGCCCGAGCGGCGCCCTCCGGCCTTCCTGCCGCCATCGGCCTTCACCTGCATCCAACGGCCGTGAGCCTGGCTCGCGGCCGCCGCAGCACCGGATTTCTCCCATGAGCCAGAACGAGACCCTGTTCGCCCGCGCCCAGCGCGTCATTCCCGGCGGCGTGAATTCGCCGGTGCGCGCGTTCCGCGCCGTCGGCGGCACGCCGCGCTTCATCACGCGGGGAGAAGGCGCCTACATCGTCGACGCCGACGGCAAGCGCTACATCGACTACATCGGATCCTGGGGTCCGATGATCCTGGGCCACGGCCATCCGGCCGTCGTCGAGGCGGTCCAGAAGGCGGTGCTGGAGGGCTTCTCCTTCGGCGCGCCGACCGAGCGCGAGGTCGAGCTGGCCGAGGAGATCCTCGCCCTGGTCCCCAGTTGCGAGCAGGTCCGGCTGGTGAGCTCCGGCACGGAGGCGACGATGAGCGCCATCCGCCTGGCGCGCGGCGCGACGCAGCGCAACAAGTTCATCAAGTTCGAGGGCTGCTACCACGGCCACACCGACGCACTGCTGGTGAAGGCGGGCTCGGGCTTGGCGACCTTCGGCCACCCGACCTCGGCCGGCGTGCCCGAGGCGACCGCCCAGCACACCATCGTGCTGGAGTACAACAACGTCGCCCAGTTGGAAGAGGCCTTCGCGCTGCACGGCCCGGAGCTGGCCTGCGTGATCGTCGAGCCCATCGCCGGCAACATGAACTTCGTGCGCGCCAGCGTGCCCTTCATGACCCGGATGCGTGAGCTGTGCCGCCAGCACGGCGCGCTGCTGGTACTGGACGAGGTGATGACCGGCTTCCGCGTCGGCCTGCGCAGCGCGCAGGGCGTGTACGCGGACCTGATCCCCGGCTTCGTGCCGGACATCAGCGTGTTCGGCAAGGTGATCGGCGGCGGCATGCCGCTGGCGGCCTTCGGCGCGAGCCGCGACATCATGCGCCACCTCGCCCCGCTGGGCGGCGTCTATCAGGCGGGCACGCTGTCGGGCAACCCGGTGGCCACGGCCTGCGGCCTGGCGACGCTGCGCGAGATCAAGAAGCCCGGCTTCTTCGACGCCCTGTCGGCGCGCACGCGCCGCCTGGTCGACGGTCTGAAGACCGTGGCGACGGAGAACGGCGTGCCGTTCAGCGTCGACAGCCAGGGCGGCATGTTCGGCTTCTTCCTGATGCCGGAGCTGCCGCAGAACTACACGACCGTGATGACCACGGACAAGGAGCGCTTCAACCGCTTCTTCCACGGCATGCTGGATGCCGGCGTCTACCTGGCGCCGGCGCTCTACGAGGCCGGCTTCGTTTCCGCCGCGCACACCGATGCGGACATCGACGCCACGCTCGAAGCCGCCCGCGCCGCCCTGCGCTGACGGCGTCGGCCCATCGGGCCAGGGGCCCGATGGGCGGTTCGGGAAAGCCTGGCCCCGGCAAACACCGAGCCAAGCCTGTCGCGGATTTTTCAATCCGCGACAGGCATTACGCTTGCTTACCCATTGGTACAGCAGCTGAGAGACAGACATGCATATCCACATCCTTGGCATCTGCGGCACCTTCATGGGCGGGCTGGCGGCGCTGGCGCGCGAGGCCGGTCACACGGTGACCGGCTGCGATGCCAATGTCTATCCGCCGATGTCGACGCAGCTCGAGGCCCTGGGCATCGAGCTGATCCAGGGCTTCGGCGCGGAGCAGCTGGCGCTCAAGCCCGACCTGTTCGTGATCGGCAATGTGGTGACGCGCTCGTCCGAAGGCCGCTTCCCGCTGATGGAGGCCATCCTCGACGCCGGCCTGCCGTACACCAGCGGCCCGCAGTGGCTGGCGGAACACGTGCTCCAGGGCAAGCACGTGCTGGCGGTCGCCGGCACGCACGGCAAGACCTCCACGACCTCGATGCTGACCTGGATCCTGGAGTCGGCCGGTCTGGCGCCCGGTTTCCTGATCGGCGGCGTCCCGCAGAACTTCGGCGTGTCGGCCCGGCTGGGCGACGGCCGCTTCTTCGTCATCGAGGCCGACGAGTACGACACCGCCTTCTTCGACAAGCGCAGCAAGTTCGTCCATTACCGGCCGCGCACGGCGATCCTGAACAACCTCGAGCACGACCACGCGGACATCTTCCCGGACCTGGCCGCGATCGAGACCCAGTTCCATCACCTGGTCCGGACGGTGCCTGCGTCAGGACGGCTGGTCGTCAACGCGCGCGAGGAAGCGTTGCAGCGCGTGCTGTCGCGCGGCTGCTGGAGCGACGTGCAACGCTTCGGCGCCCGCAAGGAAGAGCCCGGCGCGCTGCGCGCGCGCGGCGAGCCGCAGTCCTTCGACGTGCTCCGCGGCAGCCTGAAGGTCGGCCACGTCAACTGGGAGCTGCTCGGCGAGCACAACCAGCTCAACGCGCTGGCAGCGATCGCGGCGGCGGAGCACGTGGGCGTGGACCCGGAAAAGGCGGCCGAGGCGCTGGGCACGTTCAAGAACGTGCGACGCCGGCTGGAGCTGCGCGGCGAGTCGCGCGGCATCAAGGTCTACGACGACTTTGCACACCACCCGACGGCGATCCACACGACCATTGCGGGTCTCCGCCGCCGGATCGCCCCGCAGGAGCGCATCCTGGCCGTCTTCGAGCCGAGCTCCAACACGATGAAGCTGGGCACCATGAAGGCGCAGCTGCCCTGGGCGCTGGAGGAAGCCGACCTGAGCTTCTGCAATCAGGACGGCCTGACCTGGGACGCGCGCGAGGCGCTGGCGCCGCTCGGCGAGCAGGGCCTGGTCGGCGCGGACGTCGACGAACTGGTGCAGATGGTCAAGCGCGCGGCCAAGCCCGGAGACCACGTGCTGTGCATGAGCAACGGCGGTTTCGGCGGCATCCACGAAAAGCTGCTGGACGCGCTGAAGTAAACCGGCGATCCTGCGCCCGCCGCGTCCGGTCGACACCGGGATGGCGTGGTGGCACGCCGCGTGCCCTTCCGGCGATTCCCTGCCCCACCCCGCAAGATCCTCCCGGGATCCTGCACGACTCCCGAGGAGCGACTTCACGATGAGTGGTCCTGGCAAGCTGGTGCCTGCGCTGCAGAACCGATCCTTCCTGTGCCTGCTGGCGCTGGTGACGGTGGCGTTCGGCTGGATCGTGTGGCCGATGATGAGCGCGATCCTCTGGGGCGTGGCGCTGGCCATCGTGTTCCAGCCGCTGTACCGCAGGCTGCTGCGCAAGACGAAGCGGCCCGGGCTGTCGTCCGGGCTGACGATCCTGGTGATCCTGCTGCTCGTGGTGCTGCCGCTGACCTACGTGATGGGTGCGCTGGTGCGGGAGGCGGCGGTCGTCTTCGAGATGGTCAAGTCCGGCCAGTTCGACTTCAACACCTATGTCTCGCAGATCTACGGTGCGCTGCCGTCATGGGTCGTGGATCTGCTGGAGCGTCTGGGCCTTCACGATCTGTCCAACGTGCAGGAGAAGCTCGGCAGCGCGCTGAATCAGGGCAGCCAGTTCATGGCGACCAAGGCGTTGGGCTTCGGGCAGGACACTTTCGACTTCCTGGTGAGCTTCTTCGTGATGCTCTACCTGCTCTATTTCCTGCTGCGCGACGGCGAGCAGCTCTCGATGCGCATCCGTGACGCGCTGCCGCTGCAGGACTCCTACAAGCGCCAGCTGGGCGAGAAGTTCCGGACCGTCATCCGTGCCACGGTCAAGGGCAACATCGCCGTGGCGGCGTTCCAGGGCGCGCTCGGCGGCATGGCGTTCTGGGTGCTGGGCATCCACGCGCCGGTGCTGTGGGCGGTGCTGATGGCCTTCCTGTCGCTGCTGCCCGCGGTCGGCGCGGCGCTGGTCTGGGCACCGGTGGCGATCTACCTGCTGTCGACCGGACACGTCGGCTCCGGCATCGGCCTGATCGTCTTCGGTACCGTGGTCATCGGTCTGGTGGACAACCTGCTGCGCCCGCTGCTGGTCGGCAAGGACACCAAGATGCCGGACTATGTCGTGCTGCTGTCCACGCTGGGCGGGATGGCGGTCTTCGGCATCAACGGCTTCGTCATCGGCCCGCTGATCGCGGCGATGTTCATCGCGGTCTGGGACATCGTCGCGGCCGAGCGGCGCTATCCGGTCGGCGACTCGCATTAGCGATCCGACCGCGGGCGACTGTCGGCTCCCTGCATCAACAAGCCCGGGCGCGCTCAGCATTCCGTCACGCGGACACAGCCCGCGCGGGTCGACTCCCCCTTAGGTCGGTGGCCTGGTGCGACGCGCCTCGCTAAGGTGCGTCCCTTCTCACCCAAGAAGGGGCCAGGGAGGCCCGCCAGGAATGAAGCACCCCACTCACGGACGCGCCGCGCGCCTGCGCCTCGCGCTGACCGCGCTGTCGATCGTCGCGCTCCATGCGCCCGCCCTTGCCTATGCCGATCTCTACGGCCAGTTGCTGCAGGAGGTCGATTACCCCAATGGGACCTTGTTCGGCTACGGCCTCAGCAAGCGTCGTCCCGTCGAGATCTGGCAGGCGGCACCGCCGCAGCCCACGACATCCCTCGGCGCACAGGACATGGGCCGCGACCACAGTCGCACCATCGAGCGCCTGATCTCCGCGACGGCGACCGTTCCCGACACGGTGATCAAGGCGCTGAAGAACAATCCCACCGACGCCAAGCCGGAAGGTCCTTCGGCCTGGCGGATCTATTGGGTGAGCGAGCGCGTCACGCCCGCGGCCGATGTCCCGCAGGCACGGATGTTCTCGAGCGCGCAGCGCCGCTTCGTGCAGTGCGAAACGGGCCGCGTCGTCGACGCCGGCACGCTCCATTTCGCTTCTCTCGACAACCAGGGCGAGCCTTACGCCTCCGACATCAACTATGAACGCCCCCGGGTGTGGAACACGAAGCTGCGCGTCCTGCCGACGCCGCTCATGACCGAGTTCCGGGCCGTCTGCGGACCTGTGTTCACCGCGGCGCTGGGCGAGCTGGCCGGCCGGGAGCGCCTGGCCCAGGTGCTCGCGCCGCCGCCGCCACTGCCTCCGGGCGGCAACGGCCTGGTCAGCGCCGCGCTGATGAAGCGCCTGCTCGACCTGCAGGCCGCCGCGGCTGCGCAAGCCGCAGCGTCACAGGCGACGGCTTCGCAGGCGGCAGCCTCGTCGGTGCCGGTCGCCTCCCCCGACATGACCGCTCTCCTGGAGACGACCGAAACGACGGAGGCTTCGGCGCCGATGCCGTCAGGTGCAACGGGCGCGACGGGTTCCACCTTCGAGCCCGGCATCGCCAGGAAGAAAGCGCGCATCCGCCTCCACCAGTTCAACGGGCTCAGCGGCGGCCTGACGAAGGCCGCGGCCTGCGTGGCGCCGGAGAGCCGCAAGGCCGGCGGCGCCGGCTCGATCTTCAAGGCGATCGGCTCGATGGGCCGGCGGCCCGCGAGCACGAGCATCGGCATGCCGACGTCGTCGCGCACCGAGGAGATGCGCGGGTTCAACGGCTATCACGTCGAACGGGAGATCGACGCCGACATGCCGGTGGCCGTCGATTACGGGTATGGCGGACCGAGCGGCGACGGCGGCAGCTGTCCGCAGATCGGCGTGAGCTTCGTTCCGGAAGCCGGCGTCGACTACGAGGCCTGGCTGGACGTCAACCGCAGTCTCAAGATGTGCTTCGTCCGTGTCGCGCGCATCCTGCCCGGCGGCGCGCTGCTGCCGGAGCCGATCAACGGCGCGCCGGAGTGCCCGCCGACGCCCCGCTGAGTCGCGACCCGCCATGCAGAAGGCCGGCTTGCGCCGGCCTTTTCATTGGCGGATGGAGGGGCGATCGACGGATCGCCGCCTCGATCAGGTCCGCGTCATCGTCGCCTTCAGCACGCTGCTGAGGAAGTCCAGGCTCTCGGCCAGGTGGGCGCGGGTCTCGATCGAGCCCTTGCCCTGCGCGGCGCGCAGGTCGCTCTGCAGCTGCACCGCGTGCAGGCGCAGCACCGCGTAGGCATCGGCGAACTGGCCCGAGGCCGCGCCGCTCTTCGTCAGGTTGGCCTGGATGCGGCGCAGGTACTCGCGCTGCAGGTTGCGGCGCAACGGATCGATCTCCGCGCCGGTCTTGAGCTCGCTCCAGATCGAGGACTGCAGCGTGCCGTAGACCTCGCCGATCGTGATCAGGCCCTTGCGCTGCGACACCGGCACGTAGGCCGGCAGCTCCATCAGGCGGATCGCCGTCTGCGCCTGCAGCAGGCGGTCCAGAGAGCCCAGCTGCACCCGCGCCACCGCCGCCGGGATGTTCACGAAGCCCGCGCGCATGAACTCGACATAGTCGGTCGTGATCGAGGTCAGGAACTCCGGCTTGAAGCGGAAGCTGTCGGCGCTGAAGATGCCCTGCGCCAGGAAGCGGAGTGCCTCGCGCTGCTTGGCGGGATCGACCGGGCGCATCGCGGCGACCGACGAACCCGGCACGTCGCGGTGCGTGTACATGCCGCCGACGTACTTGCCCACCAGGTCCGACGCGCGCGCCAGCTGGTTGAAACCGCCCGCCAGCTGACGGCGCTGACGCAGCGGATCGTCGCCCGCTTCCGGCGTCCGGTTCTGCACGCGCGTCCACAGCTCCTGCGTCAGCTTGAGCCGCTTGCGGAAGTAGGCCATCGGGTCATCGCCGAGGTCGAAGCGGTTGATCGTCGGATCCATGCCGTCGAACGGGCCGAAGCCGCCGGCGTCGGTGTCGTCCGCATAGGCGTGGCCGGGCAGCGTGTTCTGCGCCGCGACGCGCTTGAGCTCGGCCTCTTCCTGCTCCTTGGGCACCTGCTTGTAGGCGTACTCGATCGCCCAGTAGTCGTAGGTCCCCAGCGTGGTGTTGTTGTAGGTGGTCGGCGCTTCGCCCTCCAGCGGGATGTTGTAGGCGTTGTAGTCCATCACCGAGGCCGACAGGCCGTTGGCGTCGGTCCAGGCCTTGTCCTTCAGCTGCGCCTGCGTCACCTGCGTGGAGGCCTTGAAGTTGTGCTTCAGGCCGAGCGTGTGACCCACCTCGTGCATGATCACGTCCTTGATCCGCGCCTGGATGAAGGCGTCGGCTTCCGGACTGTCCGGCGCGATGTCGCCGCGGGCCTCGAGCACGTCGAGCGCGAAGTCCATCTCGGCGGCCGCGTCATGCGCATAGGTGCAGTAGGTCGCGTTGCGACCTTCGCGCCAGCCCTGGTTCAGCGCGGCCAGCGCCTGCGCCTCTTCCGCCAGCGTCGACACCTGGCCGCCGGCCATGCCGCGCGGCGCGTCTTCGGAAATGAACGCACGGCCGCCGCGGGCGAACACGTCGCTCATGCCGATGTCGGCGTCCAGGATCTCGCCGGTGCGCGGGTCCAGGTGGCTGGGTCCGATGGCGAAGCCCACGTCCGAACCGACGAACCAGCGGATCGACGCGTGCGACGCGTCCATGTTGTCCCAGTCCGCGTCATCGGGCTGCTGCTTCGCGACGACCGCGTTCTTGAAACCGATCTTCTCGAAGGCCTTGTTCCATTCCAGGATGCCGGCTTCAACCGCGGGGCGGTACTTCGGCGGGATGTTCTTGTCCATCCAGTAGGTGATCGGCTGCACCGGCTCGGACAGCGCCGCGGCGGGGTCCTTCTTCTCCAGGCGCCAGCGCGCGATGTAGTGGACGCGCGGATTGGGCCGGGCGTCGTCGCTCAGGTCGGTGAAGGACTCGGTGAAGTGGCCCAGTCGGCCATCGGCGCGACGCGTGGCCATCTTCTCTTGCGGCAGCGCGCGGAAGTTGTAGACGAAGCCCATGAACATCGAGCGCGGATCCGGCAGCGCCTGCGGCGGCGTCGGCACTGGCACGGGCGGGGCCACCAGCGGCGGCGCCGGGATGCGCGGCGTGAAGTAGTGGACCTTGGCGTTCAGCGTCGTGAGCTGCGCGTCGGCGCGGGTCATCTCGAAGTACGAGTTGCCGCGATCGACGTTGTAGGGCAGGCGATAGGCCATTTCCAGGCGCGTGGACATGCCCGGGATGTCGCTCAGCAGCAGGCTCGCGTCGACCAGGAAGGCCTTGCGCTCGGGGTGGTCGGCGCTGGCGACCGGGCCGGCGGCCAGCAGGCTGGGCGAGAAGGCCTCCTCGCCGGCACGCTTGCCGCCGCCCTCGGCGCGGAACGCCGTGTTCAGCGCCACCAGTTGGATCGAGTTGCCGACGCGGCGCCACTCGGCCAGGATCTCCGGGCCCATCTGACTGGCGTAGAAGCCGCGCTCGCCGATCGAGCTGGTGATGTTGATGGTGAACAGGAAGGGCTGGTTCAGCATCGCGCGCGGGATCTCCAGCCAGACCTTCTCGTCCTTGCGCAGGAGGGGGAACAGGCCGTCGTCGCGCTTGGCGTCGCGGCTGACTTCGGCGAACGGCTTCGGTGCGGTCGGATCGGCGGCGGGACGCGGCGCCGTCATCGGCGACGAGGCGCCCGGTTGGCCCGGCGCGCCCGAGGCCGCGCCAGCCGGCGCGGCGGCTGCCTGCGCGGTCGGCGCGGACGAGGAGGCGCCGGTCGGGCCGGTCGTGGCGCAGGCGGTGAGCAGCAGCGCCGCGGCGGCAATGGCCGTCAGTTGGATCGTGTCCCTGTGGATCATGGATCGATGTGGTCGTGGGTCCGTCCGCAATCGGCCGGACCGTGTTGAGAAAGCAGGCATCGCGGTCGTGTCGCCGCAGGGCCCCGGTGAAGCGGGCAATGTGCGGGGCCGGGGCCTGCGCGTCAATGCGCACTAACGAGTGCGCGGCCCTCGCAAGCGGTGTCTGTGGCGATGATCGCCCACGCCGACGGCGCCCCGCCCGTGCCGGAAGTGACCCGACCACCCGGCGCAGGGGGGCGCCTACACTGCCCGGCCATGAGTCCGCGTCGCACCCATCTCCTCTATCTGCACGGCTTCCGGTCGTCGCCGCGTTCGGCCAAGGCCCTGCGGATGGCGCGCTGGACAGCCGAACACCGTCCGGACCTGACGTTCGCCTGCCCGCAACTGCCGCCGTCACCGCGCGAGGCGATGGCGCTCATCGACTCGCTGATCCGGGATTGGCCGCGCGAGGCGATGGCGGTCATGGGGAGTTCGCTTGGCGGCTTCTATGCGACCGGGGTGGCCCAGCGCACCGGCGCCCGGACCGTGCTGCTGAACCCGGCGGTCGACCCGGCCCGGGACCTCGCGCACTACATCGGGGAACAGACCTGCTGGCAGGAACCCGAAGAGCGCTTCTTCTTCAGGCCAGCGTTCGTCGACGAACTCGTCGCGCTGAACGTGGGCGCGCTGGCACATCCGGAACGGATGCTCGCGGTCATCGCCAAGGGCGACGAAGTGCTCGACTGGCGCGAGATGCACGCGCGCTACGCATCGTGTCGGATCAAGCTGCTGGAGGGCAGCGATCACGGCCTGGCCGACTTCGACGACTACCTGGACGAACTGACGGCGTTCCTCGGGCTCTGAAACGGACGGCAGGCCATGCGGCGGCCAAGGCGGCCATCGCGGCTATTTCCTCCGCCCGGTCGCCTTCAGCAGGATCAGCGTGACCAGTCCGGTGAGCAGGACGATCAATCCGACAACGACCCAGAAACCGTGGGGATGCGCCAGCAGCGGCAGCCCGCCGACGTTCATGCCGAACAGGCCGCTGATCAGGTTGATCGGCAGCGCCAGCACCGTCACCATCGTCAGCACATACAGCGTCTGGTTGTTCTCTTGCGCGACGCGGGCCGAAGTCTCGTCCTGCACCGCGCGGATGCGTTCCTGCAGCGCCTGGATGTCGCGCAGCACCAGCGCGAATTCCTCGCTCGCCTGCTGCAGCTGCTGTTTGTCCTGCTCCGCGACCCACTCCGGCGGATTCGACAGCATGCGCAGCAGCGCGCTCGGTTCCGGCGCGAGCAGCCGCTGCAGGCGCACCATCAGCCGGCGCAATGCGGCGACCTCGGCCCCGTGTCCTGAATGGCGCCCGGCGAGCAGCGCGTCCTCGATGTCGTCGACGCGCTCGGTGGCCTGACGCACGATTCGCTGCAGCTCGTCGGCCTGGTCGCGCAGCAGATGGTCGAGCAGCGCGACGCTGGACCGCGGCCGGTCCCCGCGCTTGATCGCCATCCGCAGGCGGTCGACCGAGCGCAGCGGCGCGCGCCGCACGCTCAGCACCAGGTGCTCGCTCACCTGCATCCACAGCGTGGAGACGTCGCCCACGTCGAAGGCGAAATCGAAGGTCACGTCGTTGAGCACGGCGAACAGGTGCTCGCCGACGCGCTCGATGCGCGACGAGCGCGAGCCTTGCTGCTGCGCCTCGTCGAAGCTCTCGGCCAGCGCGGCGTTGCGGCGCAGCCAGGGCAGCGCGCCGGCGTGCGCCAGATTCAGGTGCAGCCACAGGTAGCCGCCGTCCGGCTGCGACAACCGGGCCTGCGCCTGCGCGAGCGTGGGCAGCGTCTCGGTCGGCCGTTCCGGGTGGATCCAGAAGCCGCAGATCAGACCGTGTTCGTCTCCGCCGTAAGGGCCGGCCAGCGAGCTGGCCAACGCGCCGGCCATCGAACCTGCCGATCCACCGGGTAGCTGCGTCGTGTCATTCATCGCCATCCGCGGATGGTAGATGCGCGAGGGCCTCGCCCATGCGGACCCGCTCCCCGGTCTGCAAGCTCGCCGACAGGTCCACGCCCGGCGGCAGGAACACGATGATCGTCGAGCCCTGCTCGAACCAGCCCATCTCCTCGCCGCGGACGTGATCGTGACCGACGTCGAAACGATGCGGACCGGGATGGTCCGGGCGCAGCGTCAGGTCGAGCGCGTGCAGCCGCAGGCTCGCGACCAGGATGGCCGCGACCGGCACCAACGCGATCGGCGTGCCGTCGGGCAGCGTGCATTCGACGGCGGCGCGCACGTTGCGGCAGAACAGGCGTTCGACACGTTTGAGCGCGATCGGATTGACGTTCCACGTATCGCCCGCGATGTGGGTGACGCGCTGGATGCGCAGGTCGGCCGGCGCGTGGAAGCGGTGGTACATCGCCGACGTCAGCCGCAAGGTCACGTAGGTGCCATGGAGGTAGGGCGCGGCGCGCGTGGCGTCGCCGAACAGGTCGGCGATGCGGTAGTCCATGCCCTTGGCCTGGAGCGCCATGCCGCGCGTGACCGGGCCGTGCGCGCCGACGATGGCGTCGCAGGGACTGACGATCGTCGCCCGCGCCGGATCGACCGGTCGACGCCCCGGCTTCAGCCGGCGCGTGAACACGTCGCGCAGCGAGCGGTAGCCATGCGCTGGAGGCTCGGCCTCGCTCAGGTCCAGGTCGGTGAACATCCGCCAGACCGCGACGCTGAATCGCGTCAGCGCGGGGCTGTCGATCCGCGCGTACCAGCCCATGAAGCGCGTCAGCGCCAAGCGGGGCACGCGGTTGGTCAGGAGGAAGTTGAGGGACTCTTGCTGGGTCAGACGGTCGCGCCAGCGGGCCAGTTTCATAGACATGTCAATTCCGTCGGATACACCCCGGTAATTTGCCAACGCTGTGTGACAGCTGAACGAGGCTCCGGAGGCCCATGCCCATGTCGACGACGTTCTTCACCTTTGACCTGTTGCCCGTCGCCGCCGCGGCGGCGGGACTGTTGGCGCTCTACTACGCGCCGACCGGATGGCGCCGTCTGCAGCTCTCCCGGGCCAAGCACCCGTCGCTGGCGGGGCACTCGCGGATGGCGGTGCGGCTCGCCCGGCTGATGCCGACGCAGCGCTTCGACGACGCGCACTTCTTCAACGCGGACGACGCGCCTGCCGACATCGTCGCGACGCGACGCTCCAGCTTCAGCGCGCTCTCTCACACGCTGAAGACGCGGCATGCGCGCAGCATCGCCGCAACGCAGTCGATGAAGCCGTCGCTGCCCGACCTGCAGTTCACCAGCAGCTACCGGGTGCCGCCGTCGTTCAGCCCGCTGGTGCAGCGCGAGCTGCCGCTGGGCCCGGTGATGGTCGCCAGCGACGGTCACTGGCTGACCGACTTCGACGGCGAACGCTTCATCGACCTGGCCGGCAGCTACGGCGTGAACCTGTTCGGCTACGCCTTCTATCAGCGTTGCATCGCCGAAGGCGCGGCTCGCGTGGACGCGCTCGGGCCGGTGCTCGGCGTCTACCACCCGCTGGTCGAGGACAACGTGCGCCGCATCCTGTCGCATGCGCGCATGGACCAGCTGTCCTTCCACATGTCGGGCACCGAGGCGGTCATGCAGGCCGTGCGGCTGGCGCGGTACCACACGGGCAAGACGCACCTGGTGCGCTTCTGCGGCGCGTATCACGGCTGGTGGGACGAGGCGCAGCCGGGCCCCGGCAATCCGCTGCCGGCCGAGCGCACCTACACGCTGCGCGACATGCATGAACGCAGCCTGCAGGTGCTGCGCACGCGGCGCGACATCGCCTGCGTGCTGGTGAATCCGCTGCAGGCGCTGCATCCCAACAAGCCGGCGCCGGGCGACGGCTCCCTGGTCGACAGCTCCCGCCGCGCGTCCTACGACAAGGCCGCCTATGCCGCCTGGCTGCGCGAGCTGCGGCAGGTCTGCACCGAGCGCGGCATCGCGCTGATCTTCGACGAGGTGTTCATGGGCTTCCGCCTCGGCGCGGGCGGCGCGCAGGCCTACTTCGGCGTGCAGGCGGACCTGGTGACCTACGGCAAGACGCTGGGCGGCGGCCTGCCGGTCGGCGTGGTCTGCGGCCGCGCGGCGTGGATGAAGCGCTTCCGCGACGAACGTCCCGCCGATGTCTGCTTCGCGCGCGGCACCTTCAACACGCATCCGTACGTGATGGGCGCGATGTCGGTGTTCCTCGACGCGCTGGAGGACCCCGACCGCCTGCGTCAGCTCGATGAACAGGACGAGCAGCAGGATGGCCGGCGCGCGCGCTTGAACGCAGCGCTCGAGGCAGAACAGCTGCCGCTGCGCGCGGCCAACATGTCGTCGATCTGGACGCTCTATTACACGGAGCCCTCGCGCTACAACTGGATGCTGCAGTACTTCCTGCGCGAGCAAGGCCTGGCACTGAGCTGGGTCGGCACGGGCCGGCTGATCTTCAGCCTGGACTTCAGCGACGCGGACTTCGACGAAGTCCAGCGCCGCATCGTCGTCGCAGCCCGCGCGATGCGCGACGGCGGCTGGTGGAGCAACCCGGCCTTGCCGACCAACAAGGCGATCAAGCGCCGGTTGCTGATGGAGACGCTGGGCCTGCACAACTGATCACGCAGACATCCCCCGCCACCTCGCCACACCTCCCCCGACGCTTCCCCCAACGTTTCCCCACACAGCGGGGCGCCTCGACATTCATTGACGAATGTCAGAGCGCCCCGTTGTCATTGGCGACGTGTGATTCCTAGACTGCTTCGCCTGGCATGCAAGTTCCGCATGCAGAGAGGAGCCGCCGCATGTATTCCGCGTTTTCGATTGCCAATGCCTTCATCGAGCGCGCGCTCGCCCGCCGAATTCCGGATCTGTCATCCATGAAGCTGCAGAAGCTGATGTACTTCGCGCAGGCTCATCACCTCAAGCGCTGGGGATGCCCGCTGTTCGAGGACACCTTCACGCGTGGGCGATTCGGGCCGACGCTGCCTTCGATCCTGCACCAGGTGAAGGCCTATGGCACACGGCCGATTGCGCAGACGATCCGGGCACTCTCCGGAGACAACGACCGGGACAATTGGTGCACCCCGACACTGCCGTCGAAACACGTGGATGCACACCACTTCATCGACCAAATCACAAGCAGGTATGGAGGCTGCTCTGCGCAGGCCCTGTCGGATCTCACCCATCTTCCCGGTTCAGCCTGGTCGCATGGGGGAGCGGACGGCAGCCCCATCTCCAATGCGATGATCCGAAACGATCCGACACTCCCGGACGAGTTCAATGTCTGAGCCGTCTTACGCCGACCACATGACGCCCACGCGCTCCGTGGAGGACAACGACGGCATGCCCGCCCAGATTACCGCCGACATGAAGGCGAATCGGCGCCTACGACGTCGTTACGCGGGCCGAGCCTATGGCCTTGCGACCGGCTGCATCTGCATGTGGTCCCTGCTGCTTTCCGCGCAAGGCATCGTCAAGATGACGACGGGCATAGCGCTGTGGTCCGACCAGGTCCTCATCGCCGTCACGACCGGCGTCACGGTCAGCGTACTGGCGGCCTTCCTGGGGGTGATCCGAGGGCTGTTCCCGGGGAAGGACGAGCGCGCTCCCGCGCCTCCCTGACGACCTCCTCGATCGCCTTCACCACGACCTCCGGCTTGTCCCGCTGGATGTAGTGCCCCGATCCCTCGACCGGCTGCACTTCCCTGCCGCCGACCAGCGGCAGCCAGTTAGGTTCCAGGTTATGCACCATGGTCTCGAATCCGCTCGCCATCTCCGTCGGCGAATAGATCGTGCGTGTCAGCACGCGAACCGGCACGCTCGGACGCGGCTTCTGCCACAGCGTGTCGATGCAGTCCTGCTGCTGCAGGAACTCCGCCTGCATCATGCCGCGGAACACGCGCCGGCTCATGTTGTCCAGCATGTTGGCCATCACCGGTACCTCGACCTGCATGCGCCGCAGGTGCAGCGGGTGCGTCGCGTCGACGAGCACGATGCCCGCCACCTCGTCCGGATACAGCCGCGAGAACGCGTACTGGTACAGCCCCCCGATCGAATGGCCGACCAGCACGTACGGCGGCTTGATGCCGGCGCTCTGCAGCAGCCCGTGCAACTCGGTCGCGATGCCGCAGGGATTGCGCGGCACCGGCGGCGTCGCGGTGCTGTCGCCATAGCCGGGACGGTCGTAGGCGAAGACGCTGTAATCGGTACGCAGCTCGTTCAGCACCGTCGCCCACGGATCCCGGCCGTCGCCGAGCCCCGATTGCAGGACGATGGTCGGCTCGCCGTGGCCCACCTTGGTGAAGACGATGGGACCGCCGGTCACGCGTTGATTGCCGGTGTTCGGCATCGGACTGGCGCAGCCCGTCAACAAGGCGGGCACGGCCAGGACTGCGCAGAGGGCCAAGACGGCCGAGAAGGCCGAGGGGACCTGGAAGGCCCTCGCCAACGACATCGGCGCCCGAAGGCGCCGTTCAACTCCAGACATGCGGGAACTCCTTCTTCCGGCGAACCGGCTCGTTCCCGCTTCCACCCGCGTCCGCGCTCGCCCCCAGGAGGGACCGCGCGGCGCGTCATCCCTGGTGGATCAGGCCGCCTGCTCGCCGTTGCCGGCATTGTGCCCATCGTCGCGCGGCCACAGCGCCGGATCCAGCCGCTCCCCGCGCAACAGTTGCAACGGCGCGCGGTGGTACAGCTGGATGTCGTGGAAAGGGTCCGTGATGATCTTTGTGGCCCAGGCCAGGCCGGTGCGCAGGTCGCGGATCAGCGCCAGCTGCAACACGCGGAACACCAGACCGCCGACGCCCAGCCAGAACCACAGCAGGCCCAGCTGATGCAGATACTCGGTGAAGCTGGCGGCCGGCGCGAACACGCCGAACAGGCCCGGCTTCAGCCACAGCGCCACCGGCAGGGCCGCCCACAGCGCCATCAGCACGACCTTGCGGCGCAGGTTGTAGCCGATCTTGATCTCTTCCTTGTGCTCGTGGGTCGCCTGGTTGACGTGGTCGTAGCCCTTGGGCTCGAAGAAGAAATGACCGGCCTGTCGGCTGGTCATCGACACGCCCCACGCCAGCAGCGCCGACCATGCGGGGTCCACGAGCAGCAGCCCGTAGGCGACCACGAAGCAGCAGGCGCTCAGCAGATGCAGCGACTGGTTGATGCGGCAGTGATGGTAGTAGCGGTGGTCATCCCAACGCTGTTCATTCAGAAGTGCCAGAAAGTCCTTCATGGGGCCCTCGTCCGTGAAATGAGCGGTGAGCGTGACGGCATTCGATGGCAGCGCCGTGATGGCGCGATGATGCATCGATGACGGACGCGTGGCGACTGTGTCCATCGGCCGTGTCAGGCGCGTGACGAACCCCACCGTCACAGAACTGTTGCGTTCGCGTCCCATCATGCGCGCCATGACGACACCGGCGATCGAACTCGAAGTCGACGAGCTCCCCACACGGCAGCGGCACTTCCGCGTCGCGGTCGTGACGGAGACCTATCCGCCCGAGGTCAACGGCGTGGCACGCAGCATCGCCTGCGTGGTCCAGGGCCTGCAGGCCCGCGACCACGCCGTGCAACTGCTGCGTCCGCGCCAGGCGCCCGCCGGATCGCCGCCCACGCCGGAAGCGCCGGTCGACGAAGTGCTGATGCGCGGCCTGGCCGTGCCGCGCTACCCGCACCTGCGCATGGGCGTGGTGTCCAAGCGCACGCTGGTCAACCTCTGGGCCAGCAAGCGCCCCGACATCGTCCACATCGCCACCGAGGGCCCGATGGGCTGGTCCGCGCTCCAGGCTGCCCGCCAGCTCAAGCTGCCTGTCGTCTCGGAGTTCCGCACCAACTTCCACGCCTATGCCCAGCACTACGGCATCGGCTGGCTGCGCCGCCCGCTCCTCGCGTACCTGCGCAAATTCCACAACCGCTGCCATTCGACGATGGTGCCCAATGCCACGCTCGCTGGCGAGTTGATGGCGCAGGGCTTCCGTCACGTCAGCGTCATCGCGCGGGGCGTCGACACGCAGCTCTTCCATCCCTCCCGCCGCAGCGATGTGCTGCGTGAAAGCTGGGGCGCCGCGCCTGGCGATCCCGTGCTGCTCCATGTCGGCCGGCTCGCCGCGGAAAAGAACCTTCAGTTGCTCGTCCACCTCTGGCCGGCTGTCCGGCAACGGCATCCGCGGGCTCGTCTCGTGCTGGTCGGGGACGGTCCGGCGCGGGCTGATTTCCAGGCATTGCTGCCGCCCTCGTCCAATGTTGTCTTTGCCGGCATGAAACATGGTGAGGACCTGGCGGCCTGCTACGCCAGCGGCGACCTGTTTGCGTTCCCCAGCATCACCGAGACCTACGGCAACGTGACGCCCGAGGCACTCGCCAGCGGGCTTCCCGTGATGGCTTATCAGTACGCTGCGGCGGCTTTGCTCGTGCGCGACGGCCACAACGGCGGACTTGCGCCGTTCAACGATCCTGCGCTCTTCCAGGCCCGCACGCTGGCGCTGCTTGAAGACTTGCCTCGACTGCGCGCCATGCGTCTTGCGGCGAGAGAGAGTGCGGAGTCGCTCGCCTGGGACGGCATTGTGCAGGGCATCGAGCACGTGTACGCCTCGGCCATCGACGGCACGTCCGTGGCGATGCGTGTTGGCTCGCAGCTCTCCGGACTGGAAGCCCGCGCGCACTGAACCACTTGTTGTTGACGAAGGGCGCCCGGGGCCGGCGGCGTCGTCCGCCTTCTTATCTGACTGGGCGCCGTCTGTTCGAGCAGAGTGAACCGCAGGTGAACGTCGCGAGTTGGCGCCCTGGGCGGACGACGCCGCCGGCCCCGGGCGCTCTTCGTCCGGCTCGGTCGCCTCAACCGACGATGCTGCTTCCTGCGACATCCGCAGAGAGGGTTTCGCGGCGGCTGTGCTGGCGGATCATCAGGATCAGCACCCCACTGAAGACGAACACGCCCAGTCCGCTCATCAGCCAGACCAGCGGTACCCCCAGTGCCTGCAGCACCGCGTAGGCACCGAGCATCAGCAGGATGCTCAGGTTCTCGTTGAATCCCTGGACGGCGATCGAGCGGCCTGCACTGAGGATCTGCACGCCGCGATGCTGCAGCAGCGCATTCATCGGCACCACCATCGCGCCGCCGACGGCGCCGACCATGACCATCGAGGGCAGTGCCCAACCCAGGGAGGTCACCCACGGCGTCGCCAGCATCAGCGCGCCGAGCATCAGGCCGAGCGGCATCACCCGCAGTGAGTGATGCAACGCGATCCAACGCCCCGCGAGGCCCGCGCCCGCGACGACGCCGATGGCCACCGTCGCCTGCAGGTAGGCGCCCTGGTTGAGGCGCAGCCCCAACACATCCTGCGCCCACTGGAGCACGGCCAGTTGCAAGGTCGCGCCCGCTCCCCAGAACATCGTCGTCATGGAGAGCGACAGGCGCCCGCCGAGCCGGTCGCGCCACAGCGCCTGATTTGAGATCCGGAAGTCGCGCAGGATCTCGCGCATCCGGAGCGGTGGCTTCGGATAGACGATGCCGCTCTCCGGCACCCGCAGCTGCAGCGCGGCGGCCAGCGCGTAGACGCCCAGCAACGCGCACAGCGACGCGGTCAGCGGCCGCGCCACGCCCAGCTCTCCGATCGCCGCCATCCACCAGGGACTGACCAGCAGTCCGCCCAGCACCGTCCCGAGCAGCACGGAGCACACGACCGAGACTTCGATCCAGCCGTTCGCCGCCACCAGCCGCGTCGGCGGCACGATCTCGGTGATCAATCCGTACTTGGCGGGTGCGTAGCAGGCGGCCGCCGTGCCGACGATCCCGAAGGCGAGCAGCGGATCCAGCCCCGCCGCCATCGCGCCGACGCCGACCGCCTTCAGCCCGTTCATGCAGCTCATCAGTGCCACCTTGGGCCAGGCGTCCGCGATCAACCCGACCACCGGCGCCAGTCCCACGTAGGCCAGCGTGAAGCACAGCTTCAGCAGCGGCGCCCGCCAGACCGGCTGACCCATCTCCCGAAGCAGCGCGATGCCGACGATCAGGAGCGCGTTGTCGGCCAATGCGGAAAAGAACTGGGCGGCGATGAGGGTGTGGAAACGTGGGGGCATGGGCGCGCGGGGTGCGGCGCGAGTCTGCGTCGGTGGCGTGACCGCCTGTTGACAACGAATTGACACGCGCCCCACACGCACCCACCCGGCACCTCCTCCACGATCAGCGACAATCCGCCCTCTATGTTTGCCTTGTTTGAAGACGCCGGAAAATTTCTTGCCGGCCGCATCCTGTCCGAAGCCGATTCCTCGATGCAGATCGAGCTCGAATCCGGAAAGCGCGTCAAAGTGAAAGCCGCCCATGTCCTGCTCAAGTTCGACAAGCCGTCGCCGGCCGAACTGATCGCGGACGGGCAGCGCCTGGCCGAAGAGATCGACCTCGACCTGGCCTGGGAGTTCGCGCCGGAAGGCGAGTTCGGTTTCGCCGACCTGGCCGCCGACTACTTCGACGCCAAATCCACGCTCGCCCAGCAGGCCGGCGCGCTGTTCCGGCTGTTCGACGCGCCGCACTATTTCCGCCGGATGGGCAAGGGCGTCTTCAAGAAGGCCCCGGCCGAGACGGTCAAGGCCGCCCTGCTCGGCATCGAGCGCAAGAAGCAGATCGCCGCGCAGATTGAACAATGGGCGACTGAACTGGCCGCGGGCCAGTGCCCGGCCCCGATCGGCGACCAGATCTACAAGATCCTGTTCCGCCCCGACAAGAACGGCCCGGAGTACAAGGCCGTCGTCGAGGCCGCCAAGCGCAGCCACAAGGCGCCGCTGGACCTGCTCAAGGACGCCGGCGCGATCGCCAGTCCCTACCAGTTCCACTGGAAGCGCTTCCTCTTCGAGCATTTCCCGAAAGGCACGGGCTTCCCGGCCCTGTCCGCGCCCGAGATCAAGGACGCGCTGCCGCTCGCCCAGGTGCGCGCCTTCTCGATCGACGACTCGGCCACGACCGAGATCGACGACGCGCTGTCGGTCCAGGGTCTGGGCACCGGCACGGTGATCTTCGGCGTTCACATCGCCGCGCCAGGTCTTGCCATCCAGCCGGATTCGCCGGTCGACAAGGTCGCCCGCGAACGCTTCTCCACCGTCTACATGCCGGGCTGGAAGCTGACGATGCTGCCCGACGACGTCGTCCAGGCCTACACGTTGATCGAAGGCCGCGACTGCCCGGCCGTCAGCATCTACCTGACGATGGACGAGGCGACGCTGGAGATCACCGCGCGCGAGACGAAGCTCGACCGCGTGCCGATCGCCGCCAACCTGCGCCACGACAAGCTCGACGACGTCATCACCGACGCGACGCTGACCGGCGCGGCACCAGCCGACTACGACTTCGCGCCGGAACTGGCCTTCGCCTACCGGCTGGCCAAGGATCTCAAGGCCAAGCGCGAAGTGGTGCGCGGCAAGCCGGAGACCTTCAACCGGCCCGACTACAACTTCCGCCTGGACAACGACGGGGCCGAGCCCGCCGGCGCCGAGCAGGTCAGCATCACCACGCGCAAGCGCGGCACCGCGCTGGACCTGATCGTGGCCGAGGCGATGATCCTGGCCAACTCCAGCTGGGGCGGTTTCCTCGCCGAATGCGGCGTGCCCGGCATCTACCGCAGCCAGGCCAGCCTGGCGCCCGGCATCAAGGTGCGCATGGGCACCAAGCCGGCGCCGCACGCCGGCATGGGCGTCCCGCAGTACACCTGGGCGACCTCGCCGCTGCGCCGCTACGTCGACCTGGTCAACCAGTGGCAGATCATCGCCTGCGCCCGCCATGGCAAGACCGCCGCGCTGGCCGCGCCGTTCAAGCCCAAGGATGCGCAGCTGTTCTCGGTCATCTCGGGCTTCGACGCGGCCTACAGCGCCTACAACGGGTTCCAGTCCGGCATCGAGCGCTACTGGACGCTGCGCTACCTGCAGCAGCAAGGCATCACCGAGCTGACCGCGTCCGTGCTGAAGGACGGCCTGGTCCGCGCCGACGAGCTGCCGCTGGTGTTCCGGGCGCTCGGCTGCGAGAACCTGCCGCGCAACGCCCACGTGAAGGTGCGCATCACCGGCCTCGATGAACTGACGCTGGACCTGCACGCCAACCTCGTCGAGCGCCTCGACGCCGAAGCCGCCCCGGTGACGGCCGACGAAGGCGCCGACGAGGACGAAGAACCCAGCGGTGTCCTGACGCTGGCGATCGACGTCAACGACGACGGCACCGACACCGCCACCGCCAAGAGCGGCGGCGATGGCGCGACGCCGGCTGCGGCCGCGTCCGCCCCCGCCGCTTCCTGATCCCTTCCTTGTTCAAGATGCCCAAGCTCAGCCTTTTGCACTACGCGCTGATCGTCTCGGCCGGGGTGCACCTGGGCCTGGGGACGTTGAAACTGGTCGCCCCGGAGCAGTTCGACCGGATCTTCCAGGACGAACCGCTCGAGGTGATCCTCGTGAACGCGCGCGGCCAGGAAGCCCCTACCCAGGCGCAGGCGCTCGCGCAGGCCAACCTGGCCGGCGGCGGCGAACTCTCGGCCAACGTGCGGGCGACGTCCCCGCTGGCGCCCTCGCCGCTCGAGGAGACCGGCGACAGCATCGAACTCCAGAAGAGCCAGATCCAGCAGCTGCAGCAGGCGCAGGAACAGCTGCTGACCGTGCTGCGCCGGCAGTTGGCCATGCTGCCGCCGCCGGATCCCGCGCGCGAGAAGAGCACCGCCGAAGGCCGTCAAGTCGCCGAGCACCGCCGGCAACTGGTGCAGACGCTGGCGGAGATCGAGAAGCGCGTGAACACGGAGAACGCGCGCCCGAAGAAGCGCTACGTCAGTCCCGCCACGCGTGAGACCGTGCATGCGCTCTATTACGACCAGCTGCGTCGCCGGATCGAGGCGCGCGGCACGCGCGACTTCCCGAGCTATCAGGGTCGCAAGCTCTACGGCGAACTCACGATGAACATCCAGGTCGACTACCGCGGCCGCGTGGTCGACACGGAGATCGTCCAGGGTTCGGGCAATGCGGTGCTGGACCGCCGCGCCGTTGCGATCGTGCGTGCCAGCGGCCCCTTCGGCCAGTTCACGTCGGAGATGCGTCGCGGCGCCGAGGTGCTCGTGATGACCTTCCGCTTCCGGTTCAACCGCGATGAAAGCGTGGAAACGACGCTCAGCACCGCCCAGCCGTCCTGAGCACCGCCACGCCGGTCGTCCTGTTTCCAGGGAAATGCCATGAGCGCTGATCCGTCCGTTTCCACTGCCCACGAAGGCACCGGCCCCGACCGCTACGTGGTTGCCGGCAACCCGGTCGCGCACAGCCGCTCGCCCGAGATCCACGCCACCTTCGCCGCGCAGACCGGCCAGTCGCTGGTCTATGAACGGCTGCTCTGCCCGCTCGACGGGTTCGAGGCCTCGATCCGGGCGTTCGTCGCCGCCGGCGGTCGCGGCTGCAACATCACCGTGCCCTTCAAGTTCGAAGCCTTCCGGCTTGCCGCCCGCCGCACGCCGCGCGCGCAACTGGCTGGCGCGGTCAACACCTTCCGCTTCGATGACGCCACAGCGGGCGGCTGGCTCGGCGACAACACCGACGGCGCCGGCCTGCTGGCCGACATCGAGCGCAACGCCGCGCGACCACTGCGCGGCCAGCGCGTGCTGCTCATCGGCGCCGGCGGCGCCTCGGCGGGCGTGCTCGGCAGCCTGATCACCGGAAGGCCGGCGGAGATCCGCATCGTCAACCGCAGCGCCGACAAGGCCCTCGCGCTCGCCGACAGCCATCGCGCCTGGGCGGTGGAACACGGCGTGCGCCTGAGCGCCGGAGGCCTCGACGCCCCGGCGCCCGATGGCCGCCACGAGGTGGTGATCAACGGCACCAGCGCCTCGCTCAGCGGCGCCGGCCTGCCCCTGCCCGATCCCGACATCCCGGTGCTGGCGCGCGACGGCCTGGCCGTCGACATGATGTACGGACCGTCCACGGCCCCCTTCCTCGACTGGGCCACCGACCAGGCCGGCCCCGGCGGCGCGACGCGCGACGGCCTGGGCATGCTGGTCGAACAGGCCGCGGAAGCCTTCCTCCTCTGGCGCGGCGTGCGCCCCGACAGCGCGACGGTGCTCGCGGACCTCCGCCAGCGACTGGCGCCGCACTGAGGCCACGAGGCATGAAACAGTTCTGGCGCTTTGCCGGGATGCTGCTGCTCAGCATCCTCTGCCTGCAGCTCTTCTTCGCCGCGCGCATCGCGGTGATGACCGCCGTGTCCCCGCAGTCGACCACCTTCCAACGCTCCGAGGCGATGCGCCTGCTGCGGGAGAAACATTACATCCCATGGGCCCAGCAATGGGTCGACGACGCGCAGATCAGCCGCCACCTCAAGCGCGCCGTGATCGCCAGCGAGGACGCCGGCTTCAACGAGCACGGCGGCGTGGACTGGGACGCGCTCGAGAAGGCCTGGGACAAGAACCAGCGCGCACAGGAGCAGGCCGACAAGCGTGCCGCGCGGCTCGCCAGGACCAATCCGGACAAGCCGCCGCCGGTCCCCAAGGTCATCGGCGGATCGACGATCTCCCAGCAGCTGGCCAAGAACCTGTTCCTGAATTCCGAGCGCCACCTCGCGCGCAAGGGCCAGGAACTCGTGCTGACGCTGATGCTGGAGGCGATGCTCAGCAAGCAGCGCATCCTCGAGATCTATCTGAACAACGTCGAGTGGGGCGAAGGCGTGTTCGGCGCCCAGGCGGCGGCGCGTCATTACTACCGCGTCGACGCGTCCAAGCTCGGTCCGAACCAGGCGGCGCGGCTGGCGGTGATGCTGCCGGCACCGAAGCGGTTCGAGAAACGCCCCGGTTCGCCCTACGTGATTGGCCGTGCTGGCACCATTGAGGCCCGGATGAACGCAGTCGAGCTGCCCTGACTGTTTCTGCAGGCGCGCTTGCGCGCCTTCCGGACCGCCCGCCCCGGGCCGGAGACCGCCATGACATCCGAACTGACCCAAGAGATCGCCGCCACCGCTGCCCGGCTGGTGGTGGAAGAAGGCCTGGAATACGGCCCCGCCAAGGCCCGCGCGCTGAAAGTGCTGGGACTGCCGTCCCGCACCGCGCTGCCCAACAACGACGAGCTGGAGGACCAGGTCCGCGAGTACCTGGACATCTTCTGCGCCGACACCCAGCCGGCCGAACTGCAGGCGCTGCGTGAACTGGCCGCCGTCTGGATGGCGCGTCTGGCTGAATTCCGTCCTCACCTGACCGGCGCCGTCTGGCGCGGTACCGCGACTCGCCTGTCGCCCATCCATCTGCAGCTGTATTGTGATGACAGCAAATCGACGGAGATCGCGCTGCTGAACCAGGGCATCGACTTCGACGTCGGCCAATCACGCAACGCGAAAGGGGCCACGGTCGACCAGTTGATCATCGACGCGCCGTGCCGCGCGCTGAACGAACGGGTCGCGATCGCCCTGACCATCCTGGACCATGACGACCTGCGCGGCGGGCTCAAGCCCGATGGACGCGGACGGACCGAACGCGGCGACCTTGCCGCGCTGCGCCAACTGATGAATTCGAAGGACGATTGAATGCAACGACGTGCTGTTCTAGGTTTGGGCGCCGCCGGGCTGGTGGCTGCGGGAGCGGGCACCTACCTCGCCCTGCATCATGAAAAGCAGGCCGGGCAAGGCGGTTCACGCACGGGCGCGCCCACCGGTCCGTTGTCGGCGGAAGCAGCGGCTTTCTGGAACGCCAGCTTCGACACCCTCGACCAGCAGAGTTTCCAGCCCGGCGCCCATCTGCGCGGCAAGCCGCTGCTCCTGAACTTCTGGGCCACCTGGTGTGCGCCCTGCGTCAAGGAACTGCCAGAGATCAACCAGTTCCACGACGAGTTCAGCGCCCAGGGGTGGCAGGTGCTCGGTCTGGCCGTCGACGCGCCGACGCCGGTGCGCGGATTCCTGGAGAAGATCCCGCTGAAATTCCCGGTCGCTTTGGCTGGTCTGACGGGCACCGACCTTTCGAAGACCCTCGGCAATGCCAAAGGCGGCCTGCCGTTTACCGTCGCCTTCGGTCCCCAAGGCGAACCGATCTGGCGCAAACTCGGAGCGACGACCCTTGAGGAATTGCGCGCGATGGCGCACGGCAGCAAAGCCTGACCACGGGTCAACCCCTAGAAGTCGCGACCGCCGGCCATAGCCGCCGCCCCATGGCCGGTCAAGCGGTTTATTTTTGGCTTGCTGCCGGGATCTGGTCTCAAAACGCGTAAAGTCCACCCTTTTACGCTTCTAGTGTCTTCGCTCTAATTGGCGGGGCCGGTCGCTGAATGCAAGTCCTGGTACTACACGGCCCCAACCTCAATCTGCTCGGCACCCGCGAGCCTGGGGTTTATGGCGCGACCACTTTGGCGGAGATCGACACCGATCTTCGCCAGATCGCGCAGGAAGCCGGCGTAGCTCTGGAGAGCTATCAGAGCAACCACGAAGGTGCGCTGGTGGATCGCATTCAGGCGGCGGGTCGCGATGGAACGCGCTTCATCCTGATCAATCCGGCGGCCTACACCCACACCAGCGTCGCGATCCGCGATGCGCTGGCGGCGGTGGCGCTGCCCTTCGTCGAGGTGCACCTGTCCAATATCCACAAGCGCGAACCGTTCAGGCATCACAGCTACCTGTCGGCACTCGCGGAAGGCGTGATCTGCGGCCTGGGTCCCACCGGTTACCGGTTGGCCCTGCAGTTCGCGATCCAGCAGTTGAGCCGGTCAGCCTCGTCCACCTGAGCACCGCGGTCCGTCGATCCTCGTCGCGGACCGGAAGACATCACCGAAGATCACCGATCACCGATCCCCGTTGGAGAGTTCTTATGGATTTGCGCAAGCTCAAGACCCTGATCGACCTCGTGTCCGAGTCGAACATTTCTGAACTTGAAATCACCGAAGCCGACGGCAAGGTGCGCATCGTCAAGTCCGATGGTCAGCCCCTCGTGGCGGCCATGCCCATGATGCAGGCTGTGCCGCAGGCAGCCGGCCAGCCGGTGGCCGCGCAGCCGGCCGCGGCCCCTGCCGCCCCCGCCGCGGCCCCGGTCCCGGCGGCCGAGACCGGCCACATCGTGAAGTCGCCCATGGTGGGCACCTTCTATCGCGCCTCCAGCCCGAACGCCAAGGCCTTCGCCGAGGTCGGCCAGCAGGTCAAGGAAGGCGACCCCATCTGCATCATCGAAGCGATGAAGATCATGAACGAGATCGAAGCCGACAAGACCGGCACGATCGTCAAGATCCTGGTCGAGAACGGCCAGCCGGTGGAATTCGGCCAGTCGCTGATCGTCATCGAGTAAGGCGGTCCCCAGATGTTCAAGAAGATCCTCATCGCGAATCGCGGCGAGATCGCCCTTCGCATCCAGCGCGCGTGTCGCGAGCTGGGCGTGAAGTCGGTCGTCGTGTATTCGGAAGCGGACCGCGACGCGAAGTACGTGAAGCTGGCCGACGAGGCCGTCTGCATCGGCCCCGCACCGTCCGCGCAGAGCTACCTGTCGATGCCGGCCATCATCGCGACGGCCGAAGTCACCGACGCCGAGGCGATCCACCCCGGCTACGGCTTCCTGTCGGAGAACGCCGACTTCGCCGAGCGCGTCGAGCGCAGCGGCTTCACCTTCATCGGCCCGACCCCGGAGAACATCCGGACCATGGGCGACAAGGTCTCGGCCAAGCAGGCCATGATCAAGGCCGGCGTGCCCTGCGTGCCGGGCTCCGAGGGCGCCCTGCCGGACGACCCGAAGGAGATCGTCCGCATCGCCCGCGCCATCGGCTATCCGGTGATCATCAAGGCGGCCGGCGGCGGCGGCGGACGCGGCATGCGTGTCGTCCACACCGAAGCCGCCCTGGTCAACGCGGTGCAAATGACCAAGGCCGAGGCGGGCGCCGCCTTCGGCAATCCGCAGGTCTACATGGAGAAGTTCCTGGAGCATCCGCGTCACGTGGAGATCCAGGTGCTGGCCGACGGGCAGAAGAACGCCGTCTGGCTGGGCGAACGCGACTGCTCGATGCAGCGCCGCCACCAGAAGATCATCGAGGAAGCGCCGGCGCCGGGCATCCCGCGCCGCCTGATCGAACGCGTCGGCGACCGCTGCGCCGCCGCCTGCAAGAAGATGGGCTACCGCGGTGCGGGCACCTTCGAGTTCCTGTACGAGGACGGCGAGTTCTACTTCATCGAGATGAACACCCGCGTGCAGGTCGAGCACCCGGTGACCGAACTGGTGACCGGCATCGACATCGTGCAGATGCAGATCCGCATCGCCGCTGGCGAGAAGCTGCCCTTCACGCAGCGCAACATCACGATGCGCGGCCACTCGATCGAATGCCGCATCAACGCGGAAGATCCGGTCAAGTTCATCCCGTCGCCGGGCCGCATCACCATGTGGCACCCGCCGGGCGGTCCCGGCGTGCGCGTGGACTCGCATGCGTACACCAACTACTTCGTGCCGCCGAACTACGACTCGATGATCGGCAAGATCATCGTCCACGGCGATACCCGCGAGCAGGCGCTGGCGCGCATGCGCATCGCGCTGTCGGAGACGGTGATCGAGGGCATCCAGACCAACATCCCGCTGCACCGCGAGCTGATGGCCGATGCGAAGTTCATCGAAGGCGGCACCGACATCCACTATCTCGAACAGTGGATGGCGGCGCACAAGCGTTGATCTCGCGCTAAGCGACAATATCGAGGCCCTCAGGCGCGGACGAGAGTCCGCCTTGAGGGCTTCTCCATTTCCGAAGTCCATTGAAGTCCCGGAGCCGCCATGAGCGAAGTGAGCGAAGTGAGCGAAGACCACGCCAACGATCCCCTGCTGCACGAGCTCGTGCTCATCTGCCGCGAAGAGGACGTGGAGACCGTCAGCGATGCGCTGATGGAGGTGGAGTCGCTGGCCGTGTCTGTCGAGGACGCCGACGCCGACACGCCCGCCGAGCGCGCGCTGTTCGGCGAACCGGGCATGCCGGCGCCTCGCGCGGGCTGGGACCGATCGGTGGTGAAGGCGCTGTTCGCCACCGAAGAGGAAGCCACCGAGGCTGCGACCCTGCTGCTCGCGCAGGACTGGGCCGAGGACGTGCATGTCCAGTCCATCCAGACGATCGCGCAACAGGACTGGGTGCGATTGACGCAATCGCAGTTCGCGCCGGTCGAGATCACGCCGGCGTTCTGGATCGTGCCGTCGTGGCACGAGGCGCCCGCGCAGGCCAAGCAGATCATGCGGCTGGACCCGGGCCTGGCCTTCGGCACCGGCACGCATCCGACGACGCGCATGTGCCTGCGCTGGATCGCCGGCCACGGCGCCGAGGCGGCGGGCTGGGACCGCGTGCTCGACTACGGCTGCGGCTCGGGCATCCTCGCGATCGCCGCGGGCCTGTTCGGTGCGAAGGCCATCGACGCGGTCGACATCGACCCGGCAGCGCTCATCGCCTCGACCCGGAACGCCAAGGACAACGGCGTGACGCTGAACGCCGCGATGCCCGACGCCGCCCGCGGCGAATACCCGGTCGTGCTGGCCAACATCCTGGCGACGCCGCTGAAGCTGCTCGCACCGCTGCTGTGCAACCACCTTCGCCCCGGCGCGCACCTGGTGCTGGCCGGCATCCTCGAGCGTCAGGCTGACGAGCTGAAAGCGGCCTATGCGCCGCATGTCCAGCTCGAGGTCGCGGACAGCGAGGACGGCTGGATCCTCATGACCGCACGACGCGCGGCCTGACGGTCGCACCGTCTCCGATCGACCGCCCCACCGGCCCGCCATCCCCGATGAACAGACAGTTCTCCGCCTCCGCCCACCCGGTGACCGAGTGTCAACCTGGGGGTGTTCGCGGCAAGGACTGACCCTGCTTCGTGGCATCATCGCGTCCATGAATCTCGCGACCCGCTGCACGACCTGCGGCACCATCTTCCGGGTGGTGCAGGACCAGCTGCGCGTCTCCGAAGGCTGGGTCCGCTGCGGCCGTTGCGCCGAGGTCTTCGACGCGCGCGAGCAGCTGTTCGACCTCGAACGCGACAGTCCGCCGCCGTGGCCGCCGCTGAGCGCGCCGGCCGAGCCCGCGCCGCTGCCGCCGGCACCGACACCGGCGCCGGTCTTCGCGCCGCCTCCGATCTTCGCGCCGGAGCCGCCGCCGCATCACCATCAGCCACCGCGCGACAGCGGCTGGATGACGGCCGACGACGAGTCGCTGAATCCCTTCGCGCCGCCGCGACGCGTGCCGGATCGCCTGCCGGAACGCGCGCCCGATCGCCTGCCCGATCGCGGCCCCGATCGCGAGGCGCCGGACAGCATCGTCGACGCCCGCTTCCCCGCACCCGCATCGCGCTTCGACGAGCCGTCGTTCGAAGAGCGCCGCGAACCCTTCCTCGATGCTCCCGCACCGGCCGCTCCCGACCCTCGCGAGCATCTGCCCGAGCCTCGCGGCATGCGCTTCGAGGAAGACGAGCTGCCGCCGCCGATGATCGATGACGACGAGCGTCCGGACGTGACGCTCGCACTCAGCCCTGCGACGGCCGCGCAGCTGCGCGCGAACGAGTTGACGCCGGACCGCGAGCCGGCGCCGGAGCCCACCTCCTCGCTGATGGTCGCGGACGAGGACACGATCGCCGACGGCAAGCGCAACGCCAAGGCGGCGAAGCTGGCCAAGAAGGCCGCGAAGAAGGAAGCCAGGAAAGAGGCGAAGGCCGCCAGGCCGCCGGGTCGCTCGTGGAATCCGTTCAGACGCAAGACGAGTGAACGCGCTCCGGGCGAAAGTCCTGAGACGACGATGACGGTGCTTGCCGCCGAGTCCGAGTTGATGGCCGCGCGCGCGGCGATGGCCGACGCGGCCTCCGCCCAAGGCTCGCCAAGTGTGATGCCGGACCAGTTGCCGAGTTTCATGCGCCAGGCCGAAGAGGCCCGCCGCTGGAGCCGTCCGGGCGTGCGCCTCGCGCTCGGCAGCGCGACGACGGTGTTGGCACTCGGCCTGATGGCGCAGCTGCTCTGGCACGCGCGCGAGGCGATCGCGGCGCAGTACCCGCAGGCCAAGCCGATGCTGGTCTCGGTCGCTCAGGCGCTGGGCCAGGAGATCAAGCCCTGGCAGCACATCGAGGCGCTCAGCGTCGAGAGCAGCAGCCTGAATCCGGCCGGCGCGGGCAACCACTACCGCTTCAGCATCAGCCTGCGCAATCGCAGCAACTGGGAAGTCGCGCAGCCGTGGGTGGACCTGAGCCTCACCGACGCGAGCGGCGTGCTCGTCGTTCGTCGCATGCTGTCGCCGACCGAGATGCAGGCCGGCCGCGCGGCGCTGCCGTCGGGCACCGACCAGCAGCTGCAGGTGGTCTTCGACAGCGGCGCGCAGAAGATCAGCGGCTACTCGGTCGAGCTGTTCTACCCGTAGCCCGGAAAGAAACAACCCGGCTTGCGCCGAGCCCAAAAGAAAAAACCCGGCCTGCGCCGGGTTGGGAGAGGACCGGACCCGAAGGCCCGGTCATCATTCAAGCTCAGGGCTTGTTGCCGGTCGGGAAGGGCCACGCGGCTTGGGGGCTCAGCGCGGTCTTCGCGGCAGGAGCCGGCGCAGCGGCAGGCTTCGCGGCAGGGGCAGCGGCAGGCTTGGCGGCAGGCTTCGCGGCAGGGGCAGCGGCAGGCTTGGCGGCAGCCTTCTTCGGCGCAGCAGCCTTCTTGGCGGCCGGCTTCGCAGCAGGCTTCGCGGCGGCCTTGGGGGCAGCCTTGGCAGCGGCCTTCTTGGGCGCAGCAGCCTTCTTCGGCGCAGCAGCCTTCTTGGCGGCGGGCTTCGCAGCCTTGGCAGTCGCCTTGACCGGCGGCTTCTTGGCGGCGGAGACCTTCTTGGCCGGAGCAGCCTTCTTGGCGGCAGCGACCTTCTTCGCCGGTGCAGCCTTCTTCACTGCAACCTTCTTCGCCGGAGCCGCCTTCTTCGCAGCAGCCGCCTTCTTGGCCGGAGCGGCCTTCTTCGCAGGAGCTGCCTTCTTCGCAGCGACCTTCTTCGCCGGCGCAGCAGCCTTCTTGGCCGGAGCGGCCTTCTTGGCGGCCGGAGCCTTCTTGGCCGGAGCGGCCTTCTTCGCGGCCGGAGCCTTCTTCACAGCCGCCTTCTTCGCGGGGGCGGCCTTCTTGGCCGGAGCGGCCTTCTTCGCAGTTGCCATTTCAGTTCTCCTTGATCAAGTGGAAATAGCCCTGCCCGTCATCAACCGGTTGATGCCGGTGCAGGTATTCACCGCCCACGACGCGCGGGAGTTGCGCTCCGCGGTGCGGTGAATCGGGGTGCGATGCGCTTGAGCCGCTTCTGCGTCGGTCTCAGGGTGCATCGCCAATCTTGATCTCTTCTTCAACAAACAATGCTCGAGGGTCGCTCCGCACCGGGACTCAGTCCCAGGACAGGGCGCCGCCCGATTGGTATTCGATCACTCTCGTCTCGAAGAAGTTGCGTTCCTTCTTCAGGTCGATCATTTCGCTCATCCACGGGAAGGGGTTCTCTTCGTTCGGGAAGAGCGCTTCCAGGCCGATCTGCGTCGCACGGCGGTTCGCGATGTAGCGCAGGTAACCCTTGAACATGGCCGCGTTCAGACCCAGCACGCCGCGCGGCATGGTGTCCTCGGCGTAGCGGTACTCGAGCTCCACGGCCTTCTGGAACAGCGCCTTGATCTCCGCGCGGAATTCAGGCGTCCACAGGTGCGGGTTCTCGAGCTTGATCTGGTTGATCAGGTCGATGCCGAAGTTGCAGTGCATCGACTCGTCGCGCAGGATGTACTGGTACTGCTCTGCCGCGCCGGTCATCTTGTTCTGGCGGCCCAGCGCCAGGATCTGCGTGAAGCCGACGTAGAAGAACAGGCCTTCCATCAGGCACGCGAAGACGATCAGCGACTTCAGCAGCGTCTGGTCGTTCTCGGGCGTGCCGGTGACGAAGTTCGGATCCATGATCGCGTCGATGAACGGGATCAGGAATTCGTCCTTGTCGCGGATCGACTTCACCTCGTGATAGGCGTTGAAGATCTCGCTCTCGTCCAGGCCCAGCGACTCGACGATGTACTGGTACGCGTGCGTGTGGATCGCTTCCTCGAAGGCCTGGCGCAGCAGGAACTGGCGGGCTTCGGGCGCCGTGATGTGGCGGTAGGTGCCCAGCACGATGTTGTTGGCGGCCAGCGAATCGGCGGTGACGAAAAAGCCGAGATTGCGCTTGATCACGCGACGCTCGTCTTCGGTCAGGCCGTTCGGGTCCTTCCACAGCGCGATGTCGCGCGACATGTTCACTTCCTGCGGCATCCAGTGATTCGCGCAGGTGGCGAGGTACTTCTCCCACGCCCACTTGTACTTGAACGGGACCAGCTGGTTGACGTCGGTCTGGCCGTTGATGATGCGCTTGTCGGCGACGTTCACACGGCGCTCGCTGGCATCGGCGGTCGACGATTCAGAAGAGGACACCGAGGCCGTCGCGGCGGCGGCGACATCACGCGCGACGGGCTGCGTCGCTGCGTGGTTCGATGCGCCCGACTGCGGCGCGTTGCTCGAGGGTTTACGGTCTTCTTCCCAAACCAGCATGGTGGTCTTCCTATGGTCGCGGATTATCGGAGTGTTGTGTTCAAACACAAAGGACTTCTTGACTTTGACGCCGCTTCGCTGTTGCTGGTCCGCATCGCATTCGCTGCGCGGGACCGTGTGCGGCGCGCCTCCTGATGAGCGCGGCGGGGCGTCGTTTCAAGCGTTCATCGATCGCTTGCGGGCGTCGCGGAGAAAACCGCCGATCGCCGCAAACATCGATGAACACTCGCATCGCGAGCGTCGGAGGTGTCGACGCGTGACGTCGACACCTCCTGTTTCGATTTACTGGCAGGCCTCGCAACCGGGGTCGTCGATCGCGCAGAACGTGACGTCGGTCGCCGGCGTCGCGCTGCCCAGATCAGGCGCGGTCGATGCGGCCACCGCTGCGACCGGCGCGACGGAAATCGGTGCGACCGCGGCAGGCGCCGCGCTCAAACCGCCGGCGCCGCTGCTCACCGCGTTGAGCTGACCGGCGTTCTGCACGGTGCTCTTCTCGGCGTGCGTCGCGCCCATCGTGCGGAGGTAGTAGGTCGTCTTCAGACCGCGCTGCCACGCCAGCTTGTAGGTGTCGTCCAGGCGCTTGCCCGACGCGCCGGCCATGTAGATGTTCAGGCTCTGCGCCTGGTCGATCCACTTCTGGCGGCGCGCGGCGGCTTCGACCAGCCACACGGTGTCGACTTCGAACGCGGTCGCGTAGAGCTGCTTGAGCTCCTCCGGCACGCGGTCGATGCGGCGCAGCGAGCCGTCGAAGTGCTTGAGGTCCATGACCATCACGTCGTCCCACAGGCCCAGCTTCTTGAGATCGCGGACCAGGTGCTCGTTCACCACGGTGAACTCGCCCGACAGGTTGGATTTCACCGACAGGTTGCCGAAGCAGGGCTCGATCGACGCGTCGACGCCGATGATGTTGGAGATCGTCGCGGTCGGCGCGATCGCCACGCAGTTGCTGTTGCGCATGCCGTCGCGGGCGATCTTGGCGCGCAGCGCGTCCCAGTCCAGCGTCGACGAGCGGTCCACGTCGACGAAGCCGCCGCGGGCTTCGGCCAGCAGGTCCAGCGAGTCGATCGGCAGGATGCCGCGATCCCACAGCGAACCGCGATAGCTGCTGTAGCGGCCGCGTTCGGCGGCCAGTTCGGTCGAGGCCCAGTAGGCGTGGTAGCAGACGGCTTCCATCGAACGGTCGGCGAACTCCACCGCGGCGTCGGAGGCGTAAGGCACGCGCAGCTGGTACAGCGCGTCCTGGAAGCCCATGATGCCCAGGCCCACCGGACGGTGGCGCAGGTTCGAGTCGCGTGCCTTCTTGACCGCGTAGTAGTTGATGTCGATGACGTTGTCGAGCATGCGCATCGCCGTCGACACCGTCTTCTTCAGCTTCTCCTGGTCGATCTGGCCGTCCTTGACGTGCTGCGCCAGGTTGACCGAGCCCAGGTTGCAGACCGCGATCTCGTTGTCGTTGGTGTTCAGCGTGATCTCGGTGCACAGGTTGGACGAGTGCACGACACCGACATGCTGCTGCGGCGAGCGCACGTTGCAGGCGTCCTTGAAGGTGATCCAGGGATGGCCGGTCTCGAACAGCATCGTCAGCATCTTGCGCCACAGGTCGCGGGCCGGCATGCGCTTGTAGAGCTTGAGCTCGCCGCGGTCGACCTTGGCTTCGTACGCCTCATAGGCGGTCTGGAAGGCCTTGCCGAACAGGTCGTGCAGGTCCGGGCAGGTGGACGGGCTGAACAGCGTCCAGTCGCCGCCTTCGATGACGCGCTTCATGAACAGGTCGGGAATCCAGTTCGCCGTGTTCATGTCGTGGGTGCGGCGGCGGTCGTCGCCGGTGTTCTTGCGCAGCTCGAGGAATTCCTCGATGTCCAGATGCCAGGTCTCCAGATACGCGCAGACGGCGCCCTTGCGCTTGCCGCCCTGGTTCACGGCGACGGCCGTGTCATTCACCACCTTCAGGAACGGGACGACGCCTTGCGACTTGCCGTTCGTGCCCTTGATGTGCGAACCGAGCGCGCGGACCGGGGTCCAGTCGTTGCCCAGGCCGCCGGCGAACTTCGACAGCAGCGCGTTTTCCTTCAGCGCTTCATAGATGCCGTCCAGGTCGTCGGCCACCGTCGTCAGGTAGCAGCTCGACAGCTGCGAGCGGCGCGTGCCGGCGTTGAACAGCGTCGGCGTGGAGCTCATGAAGTCGAAGGTCGACAGGACTTCGTAGAACTCGATGGCACGGGCTTCGCGGTCGATCTCGCCCAGGGCCAGGCCCATCGCGACGCGCATGAAGAAGGCCTGAGGCAGTTCGATGCGGGTACCGTCGACGTGCAGGAAGTAGCGGTCGAACAGCGTCTGCAGGCCCAGGTAGTCGAACTGCAGGTCGCGTTCGGCCTTCAGCGCGGCGCCCAGCCTGGCCAGGTCGTACTGCTGCAGCTTCTCGTCGAGCAGCTCGGCCTGCACGCCCTTCTTGATGAAGCCCGGGAAATAGTCGGCGTACTTGGTGGCCATCTCGGCCTGCGTCGCTTCCTCGCCCAGGATCTCGCGGCGGATCGTGTGCATCAGCAGACGCGCGGTGGCGCGCGTGTAGCCGGGATCCTTCTCGATCAGCGTGCGGGCGGCCAGGATGGCGGCCTTGTAGACCTCGTCGATCGGCACGCCGTCGTACAGGTTGCGCTTGGTCTCGGCCAGGATCGGATCCGGCTTCACGTCGGCGCCCAGGTTCTCGCAGCTCGACGCGATCAGCGCGGCCAGCTTGTTCAGGTCGAGGGGGACGCGCACGCCGTTCTCGGTCACCGAGATGCCGGACTCCAGCACGGCGGCCTGCTGCTGTTCGCCCTGGCGGGCACGCTCCTGCGTGCGGCGCTCGCGGTACAGCACGTACGCGCGCGCCACTTCATGATGGCCGCCGCGCATCAGCGCCAGCTCGACGTGGTCCTGCACGTCCTCGATATGGAAAGTGCCGCCGGCCGGACGCGACCGCAGCAGGCCGCGGGTCACGGAGTCGGTCAGCGCGTCGACGGTCTCGCGCACGCTGGCGGAGGCGGCGCCGCTGGTGCCGTGCACCGCGAGGAACGCCTTCATCATCGCCACCGCCACCTTGCTGGGCTCGAAATGCACCACCGCGCCGTTGCGGCGGATGATCTGGTGCTGCGGGAAGCTGGCCGAAGCGGCGGCGGACTCGCGCGGAGTCTGCGCCAGGCCCTTTTCAGCGGTCGGTGTGGCGGCGACTGTCTGCATGGGTTCCTCGTTCTGGTCTGAAAACAAAAAAAGCTGCGCCCGGCCCGGCTTTTCCGAAGGGCCAAACATCAGGGGGTCAGGTGGTGCTCGCGATGCTGAAGATGCGCCTCGGCTTGGTGATTCCGCGCCTCCGGCTGAGGGGCCGGCACCGCGGACAAGACTTCTGATGGAGCATTCATCGCCGTGTTTGCGAAGTCAGCAGGATAGCATGCAAAACACTATATCTAGTGGCTCCCCGACCTTCAAGGAACTACCGCTAGTGCCCCACCCGCTTGACGTGGGGGACCCGCTGGTCTAGCCGGAAGGCCTGACCCCGCACATCCCCGATGGATTCGCGCATCGTGTCCGGATCGCGAGGATCCACGCGGTCTGGCGGCGCGAATGTGCTGCGAACGCCCATGGTTGCTGCGCTTGCGACGATGGCAATCCGATGACGACTTCGCGGGGTGTCCCCGGGGGGTAGGACAAGTCCCGATCAGGACCACCCCCTAGCCGCCACTGGCGGTGGGGTCATGGTCGCAATGCGCGCAGAAGACTGCCCCGTCAGGACTCGTCGCCGCCGATCGAGATGGCCAGGCGGGCCATCCGGTAACGCATCTGCCGCAGCGACAGTCCCAAGCTCGCGCCGGCCGCCGTACGGTTGTTGCGATGACGCTCGAGGGCGCGCAGCAGGATCTGCTTCTCGACCTCGTCCAGGTAGGCCGCGAGATCGGACGGCAGCGGCGCGCCACCCGCGGTCTCGGCGGGCAGGGTCGCGGTCAGGAGCGACGCCTCGGCGCCGAAGGCGGCATCGGCGGGCGCATCGTCCAGGCCCAGCACGCTGTCGGGCAGTCCGAGGTCGGCCAGGTCGATGCCGTCGCCGCTGGACAGCGCCAACGCGCGATGCAGCAGATTCTCGAGTTCGCGCACGTTGCCGGGGAAGCTGTAACGCGACAGCGTCGCCAGCGCCGCCGGGGTCAGCACCGGCACCGGTTCCACGCCCGCGTCCGCGGCGATGCGCAGCAGGATCCGGGCGCTGATCGGCGCCAGGTCCTCCATGCGCTCGCGCAGCGGCGGGACACGGATCTGGATGACGTTGAGCCGGTAATACAAGTCCTGCCGGAAGCGGCCGCCCGCGACCTCCGCGGTCAGGTCCTTGTGCGTGGCGCTGAGCAGGCGCACGTTGACCGGGACCTCGGCCACCGCGCCGACCGGACGCACCGAACGCTCCTGCAGCGCGCGCAGCAGCTTGGACTGCATCGCGATCGGCAGGTCGCCGATTTCGTCGAGGAAGAGCGTGCCGCCCTGCGCGGCCTGGAAGAAGCCCTCGCGGTCCTCGCTCGCGCCGGTGAACGCGCCCTTGCGATAACCGAAGAACTCGGCTTCCAGCAGCTGCTCCGGAATCGCGCCGCAGTTGACCGCGATGAAGGGCTGAGGACGGCGCGCGCTGACGTCATGGATCGCCCGCGCGACCAGTTCCTTGCCGGTGCCGGACTCGCCGTTGATCAGCACGGGCGCCATGCTGCGCGCGACCTTCTCGATCAGCTCGCGCACCTGCCGCATCGGCGCCGAGTCGCCGACCAGGCGGGCGAGCGCCGAGGTCGAGCCGGTCAGCGGCGGCGCGGGACGCGGCGCCTTGCGCCGTTCGGGCGCGCCCGACCTGGGCGTGTCCGTCGGGGGCAGGACGTCGAAGGTGCCGGGCGCCGTCGGCGCGAACGCGTCGTCCACGGGTTCGACCGCAGCAGGGGCCGCGGCGACCGGGCGGGCCGGCGGCGCGGCGACCGTGGGCGACACCGTCGACACCGGCGGCGCCGACGAGAACGGCCGGGGCACGGTGCCTTCGGCCTTGGGCGCGCGTCCGAGCGCGGACGCGACCACCATGCGGAACTGGCGCAGGTCGACCGGCTTGGTCAGGTAGTCGTAGGCACCGGCCTTGAGCGCCTCGACGGCGTTCTCGGCCGAGCCGTAGGCGGTGATCACGAGCGCGCGTTCGCTGCGGCCCTGCTGCTCGAGCCAGCGCAGGATGTCCAGCCCGGTGCCGTCGGGCAGCCGCATGTCGGTGATGACGGCGTCGTAGCGGCGCGAACCGAGCAGCTCCAGCGCGTCCTCGACGGTGCCCGCGCTGTCCAGCGTGAAGCCTTCGCGCAGCAGCGTCATCTCGTAGAGGGTGCGCAGGTCGGGCTCGTCGTCGACGACCAGCAGGCGGGGATCAGCGCTCATGGAGTTCGGTATCGGGGAATAAGGTGTCGGGTCCCGCGGACGGGATCGAGGCCAGCACGCCGGCCGGCGTCACCGGGCGCGGCAGCAGCACGCGGAATTCGTTGGCTTCGGCATCCGCCGGGCCGCCGGAGGGCGCGGCATGGCGGTGGTAGCTGATGCGGGCGCCGTAGCGTTCGCACAGCTCGCGGCAAATGTACAGGCCGAGGCCGGACCCGCGACTGCGCGTCGAGAAGAAGGGTTCGAACAGATGCCGCTCGACTTCCGGCGGAATGGCCTCGGCGCGGCTGAAGACCGACAGACGCACCCATTCATCGGACTCGGCCACCTGCACGCGCAGGGCACCGGGGCCGGGCCGCGCATGTCGCAGCCCGTTGTCCAGCAGGTTGATCAGCACGCGACGCAGATGTTCGGGTTCGAAGCTCACGAGCAGCCCGTCGCGCCAGATCTCGATGCGCAGCGGGCTGGCATCGCCCTCGGGCAGGCGCTGCGTGAGGGCCCAGTCGGCGCAGTACTCGCGCACCAACGGGGCGACGGCCAGCGTCAGCGACACCGGCGCGATACCCGGCGCCACCTCCATCACGTCGTCGACCAGGCGCTTGAGGCGTTCGACGTTGGACGTCACCATCCGCGTCAGCGGCTCCAGCCGCGGGTCGTCGGCGAGGTCCTCCGCCATCAGCGCGTTGGCCTGCGCGATCGCCGTCAGCGGATTGCGGATCTCGTGCGCGATGCCGGCCGAGACACGCCCCATCGCCGCCAGCTTCTCCTGGCGGTTGCGCGCCTCCAGCATCCGGTTGTCCTCGAGGAACAGCACGCAGAGGTCGTCGCCGTCGACCGGCCGCTGAGTGAAGCGCATCCGCACGCGCAGCGAGCGCTGCTTGCCGCGGCCGAACTCCAGCAACAGGTCGCGGCCGGACTCGGGCCACTGCTCACCGCCGAAGGCCTTCTCGATGGCGCGCAGCAAGGGCTTCCAGGCCGGCGTCGTATCGAGCCGGAACGCGCCCGACCGCAGCGCGGCGCCTTCGGCCAGCAGCGCGCGCGCGGCCGGATTGGCGGTGCGCACCAGTCCGCGGCGGTCCGCGACGAGGACGCCCTCTTCCATCTCCTCGATGACGAGACGGTTCAGGTCGGCCTGTTGGCGCGCGTACTCGAGGCTGCCGCGCGCGGCGCGCTCCTCGCGGGCGAGGCGGGAAGCGATCTCGTTGGACAGCAAGGTGACGACGAACAGGCCGCAGCCCAGCAGGCCCGCCTGGCTGATGCGCAGCGCGCCATCGCGCTCGCTGATCACGGCCCAGCCGGAGAGCGTCAGCAGCATCAGGCTCGGCAGCGCCGCGCAGCCCAGCGCCCGCAGGCGCGGCAGCAGGGCGCCGGCCATCAGCGCCGGCATGAAGAACAACGCGCCGTAGGGGCCGCCCGGGTCCTGCAATTGCAAGCCCGTGAAGAGGACGAAGTCGGCGCCGATGCTGACCAGGAACTGGCGCGCGCTCAGGCCGGCGCGATCCTTGGGCGGCGCCTCGCCGCCGCCGAACCAGCGCGGCAGCAGCCACGCGAGCACCGTCTGCACGCCATAGACCAGTGCGAGGAGCGCGACCCAGCCCGTCGGCCGCGCGCCCATCAGGCCGGCCAGCGACTGCGTGGCCAGCAAGGCCAGACCGAGCGCGGCGCGTGCGCCCATGAAGGCGCGGTACAGCCGCTGGATGGTGCTGGCGCTGATGGCGCCGCGGGCCTCGTTGTTGGCCATGCGTGCTCCGGCGCTCAGGATCCGGAGGCGCCGTCGCGGGCGCGCGCCGTGGCGGCCGCGTCCAGGCGGGCTTCGTGGGCCGCGCGATGGGACGCGCTGCAGAACTGGCCCCCGCGACCGGGCAAGGCCTCGCCGGCCGGCAGGTGGGTGCCGCACTCGGCGCAGCTCACCATGGATTCGAGTTCACGCGCGGACGGCGGCACCGGCGATGCCGCCGGTGCAGGCGGTGCTGAGGCACGGTCGTCCCGCGAGGCCGGCCGCCCGCGCTTGAAGCCGAGCATGAAGGCGACCACCGCCAGCAGGATGATCCAGAACAGCAGCTTGATCACGATGAGGCCGCCGGAAGGACGGTCCAAAGAGCGGTAGGAAGAGCCATCGAAGGGATCGAGGGGCAGGACATGACAGGGCGATCTGCGATCAGAGCGGCGCGCGCTGCAGGACGACTTCGAGCACGAAGCGCGACCCGGCATAGGACAGCAGCAGCAGCGCGGCGCCGAAGTACAGCCAGCGCGTGGCCCGCTTGCCGCGCCAGCCGAACACGCGGCGCCCGGTGAGCAATCCCGTCAGCACGATCCAGCCGAGCACCGCGAACAGCGTCTTGTGGTCCCAGCGCCATTCCGGCGTGAAGGCGACCCCGAGCAGCAGCGCAATCGACAGCACGACGACGCCGGCGCCGACGAACTGGAAGGTCAGGCGCTCGAGCCGCAGCAGCGGCGTGCCGAAGGCGGGCGCGCCCTGCCCCTTCTGCGACCGCATCTGGCGTTCGGCGCGGTTGAGCATCACCGCGTGCATCACCGCGACGCCGCACAGGCCGTAGGACGCCAGCCCCATGGCCCAGTGCAACGGCGCCAGCGGCGATCCGGCCTGGGGCCGGTACTCGCCGGGGAAGGCCCAGGCCACCAGCATGACGGCCAGCCCCAGCACGCTGAGCAGCCGCTGCGCGGACGGCAGCGGCAGGAAGCGGCTTTCGACGAGGTAGACGCCGATCATGAGCCAGATCGTCATCGACAGCGAGGGCGCGAATCCGAAGCGCGCCGCATGTCCGCCGTTGACCGGCGCGGCGCCGATGCCGCCGATGTCCACGACCAGCGCGGCCAGATGCAGCAGCCAGGCCAGGACCAGCACCGCGCGCCAGGTGCGGGGGCGGCGGTGGGCGAAGACGGCGGCGGCGGCATAGGCCAGGCCCCCGGCGGCGCTGAGGGCGGCGAGGAGCAGGCCGCTGGGCTCGGCGGAGGCGGACGATAAAATCATCCTCAAAGTGTAATGAGGCGCGCCCGCTTGCGCGGGGCCGAAACGATGGCATCCACCCTGACCGATCGACTGAGCCGGCTCGTCAAGACCATGCGGGGCCAAGCCCGCATCACTGAGTCCAATGTGCAGGACATGATGCGCGAGGTCCGCATGGCGCTGCTGGAGGCGGACGTCGCGCTGCCCGTGGTGCGCGACTTCGTCGCCCGCGTGAAGGAGAAGGCGCTGGGCCAGGAGGTGGCGGCCTCGCTGAACCCGGGCCAGGTGCTGGTCTCCATCGTCCACAAGGAACTGGCCGCGACCATGGGCGACGGCGTCGCCGACATCAACCTCGCCGCGCAGCCGCCCGCCATCATCCTGATGGCCGGCCTGCAGGGCGCCGGCAAGACGACCACGACCGCCAAGCTGGCCAAGCACCTGACCGAGAAGCGCAAGAAGAAGGTGCTGACGGTTTCCGCGGACGTGTACCGCCCCGCCGCGATCGAACAGCTCAAGACGGTGACGAAGCAGGCGGGCGCCGAATGGTTCCCCTCGGCGCCGGACCAGAAGCCGCACGACATCGCGCTGGCCGCGCTCGACCATGCGAAACGCCACTTCTTCGACGTGCTGCTGGTCGACACGGCCGGCCGCCTGGCGATCGACGAAGCGCTGATGGCCGAGATCCGCGACCTGCATGCGACGCTCAAGCCGGTGGAGACGCTGTTCGTCGTCGACGCGATGCAGGGTCAGGATGCGATCAACACCGCAAAAGCCTTCAAGGAAGCGCTGCCGCTGACCGGCATCGTGCTGACCAAGCTGGACGGTGACTCGCGCGGCGGCGCGGCGCTGTCGGTCAAGCAGATCACCGGCGCGCCGATCAAGTTCGCGGGTGTGTCGGAGAAGATCGACGGCCTGGAGGTCTTCGACGCCGAGCGTCACGCGGGTCGCGTGCTCGGCATGGGCGACATCGTCGCGCTGGTCGAGGAAGTCCAGAAGGGCGTGGACGTCGAGGCGGCGCAGAAGCTGGCCGAGAAGCTCAAGTCCGGCGACGGATTCGACCTGAACGACTTCCTCGCGCAGATCTCGCAGATGAAGAAGATGGGCGGGCTGTCCGGGCTGATGGACAAGCTGCCCACGCAGATGACCGCCAAGGCCGGCCAGCCCGACATGGACAAGGCCGAGCGCGACATGAAGCGCATGGAAGGCATCCTCAACGCCATGACCGCCAAGGAGCGCCGCCAGCCGGCGCTGCTGATGGACGGCAAGTCCAAGGCCAGCCGCAAGCGCCGCATCGCCGCGGGCGCGGGCGTCCACATCCAGGAAGTCAACCGCCTGCTCAACCAGTTCGACCAGATGCAGGGGATGATGAAGAAGATGAAGGGCGGCGGCCTGATGAAGATGATGAAGAAGATGGGCGGCCTCAAGAACCTCATGGGCGGCGGAGGCGGCGGGTTCCCGATGTAAGACAAAGGGCTCCACACGGAGCCCTTTTTTCATCGATGAGATCCGCCGGGATTGCTTCGGTTCAATCCCCGGGGCACGTCATTCCAGCAGCGCCTGTGCGAACTCTCGCGCGTCGAAGGTCTGCAAGTCTTCGAGCTTCTCGCCGACGCCGATGAAGTAGACCGGGATCGGCCGCTCGCGCGCGATCGCGGCGAGCACGCCGCCCTTGGCCGTGCCGTCGAGCTTGGTGACGATCAGGCCCGTCAGGCCGAGCGCGTCGTCGAAGGACTTCACCTGCATCAGCGCGTTCTGGCCGGTGTTGCCGTCGACGACCAGCAGCACCTCGTGCGGCGCCGTCTCCTGCGCCTTGCCGATCACGCGCTTGATCTTCTTGAGCTCCTCCATCAGGTGGAGCTGCGTCGGCAGCCGGCCGGCGGTGTCGGCGATGACGACGTCGCAGCCGCGCGCCTTGCCCGCCACCACCGCGTCGAAGGTCACCGCGGACGGATCGCCGCCCTCCTGGCTGACGATCTGAACGCGGTTGCGGTCCGCCCACACGGCGAGCTGCTCGCGCGCCGCCGCGCGGAAGGTGTCCGCGGCGGCCAGCAGCACGTTGGCTTCGGCATCGGCCAGATGGCGCGTGAGCTTGCCGATGCTGGTCGTCTTGCCGGCGCCGTTGACGCCGACCACCATCATCACCGTCGGCGAGTGCTCGCCGATCACGAGCTGGCGCTGCAGCGGCTGCAGCAGGTCGGTCAGCGCGTCCACCAGCAGTTGCCGCACGGCGGCCGGATCGGTGGCCTTGGCGTCCTTCACACGACGCTTCAGGTCGTCGAGCAGGAACTCGGTCGCCTTCACGCCGGCGTCGGCCATCAGCAACGCGGCTTCGAGCTCTTCATACAGCGCGTCGTCGATCTGCGTGCCGGTGAAGACCTGGGAGATGCTCGACCCGGTCTTGCGCAGACCTTGGCGGAGCTTGTCCATCCAGCTCTTGCGCGGTGCGGGTTCGGGGACCGGTGCTGGCGCGGGCGCAACGACCGCAACCGGAGCCACCGCGACGGGAGCAGGTGCGGGAACGGGAGCAGGTTTCGGCGCGGCGACAGGCGCGGGCGTCGGTACAGGCGCAACCGGCGCGGGGGCTGCGACAGGCGCCAGAACAACGGCCGGAGCGACGACTGGGGCGGCCGCCGGAACGGGCGCTGTCGGCGGGGTCAGGGCTTGCGGAGTGGCCGGGGGGAATGGCGGTGTCGACGGCGGCTCGATGGCGGGCGCGGGGGCGGCCGGAGGGAGCGCGGAGTCGAGGGCCGGCGGCGCTTCGGGAGCGGGAGCCGGCGTGGGTTCGGCGGAGCCGAAGCCCAGTTTTTTCTTGAGGAAGCTGAACATGGAGGGGTCGAGTGGGACGCGCGCGCCGAAATGTCGATGCCGTGATCGGCGGGGCTTGCATTGTCTTCGAAAACTTTGCTATAGTCGTTGTCTTCGCAAGGCGCTTTAGCTCAGCCGGTTAGAGCGACGGAATCATAATCCGCAGGTCCGGGGTTCGAATCCCTGAAGCGCCACCAGATACGAAACCCCGCAGGACGTAAGTTCTGCGGGGTTTTCCGTTTGGGCCGCCGGATCCAAGTTTCCAACGCCTCTCAACGGTCTCTCAGCGACAAAGGGCCATCGCATAGCGACGGCCCCTTTCAATCAGCCACTCAATGACTGATCAACGGCAGCTCAATTGCAGCTCAAGGTCGCATAGTTCTTCCCCGCCCCCGCCACCGTGAGCAGCTTCTGCTTCACACAGGCCGGCGTGTGCACCGTGTACGGATACGGGATGCCCACCGGGAAGTTGGCCGTCGTCACCCAATCGGTCGCGTCGCGCGACGGGCTCGAACCACTGGCCACCCACTTGATCCCGTAGGTCGCGAAGTCGGCCGGGCTGCGCACGTTGTTGTTGCGCAGTTCCCAGTAGCCGATCGACGAGCTGTCCCGCGAGGTCACCGGGTTCTGCGCGTTCTCGAAGTAGTTGCCTTCGATCAGCGCGTAGCCGCCCATGCGGATGTTGGCGCCCGAGGTCAGCACGCCCGAGTACAGGTTGTTGTACAGGTGCGTGTAGCCCGCGCGCTGCAGCGGCAGCCGCGAGCCGACGTTGCTGTACACGTTGTGGTGGAAGGTGATGTAGCGGTCGCTCGCGTCGCTGTCGCTCGATCCGATCAGGCCGACCTTGTGATGGTCGTGCAGGTAGTTGTACGAGTAGGTGATGTGATGCGCGCCGGCCTTGCTGTCGATGAGGCCGTCGAACTCCAGGTCGCCCGCGCCGGAGCATTCGGCGGTGGAGCTGAACAGCGTGTTGTGGTCGATCCAGACATAGCCCGGGAACTTGCCGCTCTGGCCTTCGATGCCGATGGCATCGATGGATCCGGGCAGCAGACCGATCGTCATGTTGCGGATGATGATGTTGGTCGCCGCGGCCTTGATGGCGAGACCGAAGTTCGCCGCCGAACCGTTGACGCCTTCGATCGTGACGTTGCTCTTGTTCTTGACCTCGACGACCGCGCCCGCCACCTTCTTCCACTGCGTGCAGGGATCGGGGATGGTGCCGAAATCGAAGGTGCCCGCATAGCGGATCACCAGGCCGCCGGTGCCGCTGTAGGCATCGATCGCCGCCTGCATCTGCGCCGCGGTGGTGACGGTGATCGGCGTTGCCGAGCCGCCGCCGGTGACCTGACCCGCGTATCCGCCGCTGTGGCCGGCCGGGGCCGGTGACGGTGCGGGAGAAGGCGATGGCGCCGGCGAGGGGGACGGTGCCGGGGACGGAGAAGGCGCCGGCGATCCAGTCGGGCCCACCGCGCATTTCTCGGCCTTGCCCGGGTTGGGATCCGCGCCGCCGAAGGTGGCCGACGTGCAGGCGATATTGCCCTTCAAGCTCTTGATGACCCACTTGTCCTTCACACCGAAGGAGACCTGGCGCGTCGTGTCGCCGGCCTTGCAGGTGCCGCCTTCGTCCGCGCATTTGGAGAAGCCGGACGGCCAGTCCGCCGCGTGGGCCACGCCGATCGGTGCCACGGCGCCGACGGCGACCGCCATCGCCAACAGACCGTGCCGAGGGCTCGGTGCGCGCAACGCGCCGGCAGTCGGCGGCTTCGGCGCGACCAGCATGGCGGACTCGTCAATTCGGGTGCTTTTCATCGAATGTCTCCCAATGTTGAAGCGATCGGCACGGGCATGGCTCCGCCCTCACCGGTCAGCGGTGAATCAAAAAATGCTCGGGAACCCAAAGCCGTTTCCTCCGCCTCGCACGACACGAACCAGCAGGATCCGCATCGGGGACGGTGGCCGTCGGCACAGGCCACGTGTCGACACGCCAGCGCGCAGGCGCGGCCACGTCGACAACGGGAGGCAGACTAACGAGCCCGCCTGATTTCGGAAAGGCGTTTTACATTTGACGATCTAGCGTTACGGAAATCCATCAAACGCTGCGTCGACTGGGTGGGTGGGTGTCATCGTTCGATTACGCTCGCCGGATGCCTGACACAGTCATGCAGGTGAACGAGTTCTCCCACTGGCTCAGGAGCTTGCGAAGACCCGACCACCCGGCTGCGTCTGACCAACCGCCTGCGGCCGAATACCTGACGTCGGAAGAAGACATCGCGATCTATCTGACGGTGGTCCTTGAGGAGAACGACCCCGCACTGCTGGCCGCCGCCCTCGGCGACATTGCCCGCGCTCGCGGAATGACGCAGATTGCCAAGGACTCCGGCATCACCCGCGAGGCACTCTACAAGGCACTGCGTCCTGGCGCCTCTCCCCGGTTCGATACGGTGAGCAAGGTCTGCGCGGCACTGGGCTTGCGCCTCGTGGCGATGCCCCTGCGCCCCGCTTGACGTCAGAGGTCTCCCGCCAAGGCGTTCAACGCTGCGCGTCCGCCTTCATCTCCACCGGCTCCTGCCATCCCCCACCGAGCGCCCTCACCAGCGCCACCGTGGCGCGGCGCTGCCGCGTGGCGAGGTCCACCGCGCTGCGCCTCGCCTGCAGACCGGCCGTCTGCGACGTCACCACTTCGAGGTAAGCCGCCGCGCCGGCGCGATAGCGGTTCGTCGCCAGCGCGAGCGAGCGCTCCGCCGCGGCGACCGACTTGTTCTCCGATGCCAGCGCCTCGCCGTAGCGATCAAGCAGCACGAGTTGGTCCTCGACCTGCTGGAACGCCGCGAGCACCGTGCCGCGATAGCGCTGCGCCGATTCGTCCAGCGCCGCGGACGCGCGCGCTTCCTCGGCCTTGCGTCGGCCGCCGTCTAACAGGTTGTAGGCCAGCGTCGGTCCGATCGCCCAGAACAGGTTGGGCGCTTCAAGGAAACGACCGAAGTCGCTGCTCTGGAAGCCGCCCTGCGCGCTCAGCACGACCGAGGGGAAGAACGCCGTCTTCGCCACGCCCAGCGTCGCGGTCGCCGCCACCACGCGCTGCTGCGCCGCGGCGATGTCGGGACGGCGCTCCAGCAAGGTCGACGGCAGGCCCGTCGGCACGACCGGCACCGCCAGATCCAGCGAAGCGGCCGGCTCGATGCGGAAGTTCGAGGCGTTGGCACCGACCAGCGCGGCGATCGCGTGCTCCAGCACGGCGCGCTGCGCCTGCGACTGCCGGCGCTGCGAACGCGCCGATTCCAGTTGGCCCTCCGCACGTGCTTGGTCAAGACCGGACGCGATGCCGGCCTGGTGACGGCGCGAGATCAGGTCGAACGCGTGCGTGTAGGCCTCTTCGGCATCGGCGAGCAGCGCGTTGTCGCGATCGAGTCCGCGCAGTTGCAGCATCGAATCGGCCAGTTGCGCCTGCAGCGCCAGCCGCGCCGCAGCGAGGTCCGCCGCCGCCGCCCGCTCCGACGCCAGGCCGGCGCGGACCTGCTGCGAGATGCGCCCCCACAGATCGACTTCGTAGCTCAGATCCAGGCCCAGCGTCGCGCTGTTGTACCAATCGGGCGAGGTCGGTCCGAGCACGCGCAGCGGACGACTCTCCGACTGCCGGATGCGTTGGCCGTTCAGAGCGCTGTTCAGGGTCGGCGATTGCGCCGAGCGGAGGCTGTCGGTCGCCGCTTTGGCCTGCTGATAACGCGCGAGCGCCGACGCGAGATCGGGGCTGTTCGCGATCAGCCGCTGCTGCAGCGCGTCGAGCTCCGGATCGCCGTAGCCCTTCCACCAGCCGTCGAAGGCGATGGGCGCCGTCGTCGACGATCCCGCCTCGACCCATGGACCTCGCGCCTCCTTGAAGCCCGTCGTCATCGGCACGTCGGGCAGCACCGTCTTTGGGGGCTCAGCACAGCCGGCGATCAACGCGGCGACCGCGAGCGCCGTCACGGATGCCTTCATGTGCGCCCCTTCACGGCGGCCACCGGCTGCGCGACGCGCACGACGTCGCCATCGGCAATGCCGTCCGGCGGATTCGCGATGACGCGGTCCGCCGCGGTCAGGCCGCCGCCGAGCTCGATGCGTGTGCCCATGTCGCGTGTGATCGTGACCTTGCGCAGCTTCACGCGATTGCCCGCATCGACGGTCGCGACCTGCACGCCGTCCTTGTTGATGATCACGGCACCCGGTGGCAGAGAGACCGCCGCGTTCGCTTGCCCGGTCGCCTGCGCGCCAGCCACGGCAGGCGCGGCGCCGTCGAATCGCACCGTCGCGAATCCGCCCGGCAGCAGCTCGTCCTTCTCGTTGTCGACGGCGAGCTGCACCAGCATCGCGCCGCTGGCCGTGTTGATGGCCTGCGAGGTCGACTGCACCGTCGCGGCGAAACGCTGGCCGGGCCGCTCGGGGACCGTCAGCGCGGCCCGGCCCCCAGCGCGCACCTGCGCGACCTGGCGTTGCGGCACGTTCACGTAGACGCGCAGCTTGCGCGTGTCGGAGACGACGAACAGCTCGCTGCCCGGCGCGCCGCCGATGTTGATCAGCGCGCCGACGTCGGTGTTGCGCGCGGTGACGACGCCGTCGAACGGCGCCGTCAGTTGCGTGAAGCGCTTCAGCGCTTCGATGCGATCCACGTTGGCCTGCAGCGCCGTGACCTGCGACTGCTTGGCGGTCATGTCGCCGGTTCGTTCATCCACTTCCTGCTTGGACACCGAATCCGATTCCAGCAGCCCTTGCCAGCGCTTGGCGGTGCTCGCCGCCAGCGCGGCATTGCTGCGTGCGGTCGCGAGCTCGGCCTTGGCCTGCATCAGTTGCTGGTCGAGGTCGGGCGTCTCGATCTCGGCGAGCTGCTGCCCCGCCTTCACCTTGCCGCCGATGTCGACGTTCCAGCGCTTCAGGTAGCCGCTGACCCGTGCGTAGATCGGCGCGCGTGACCACGCCTCGATGCGCGCGGGCAGCTCCAGTCCGCCTTCGGTCAGCGGCTGCGGCGAGACCAGCGCGACGCTGGGCTGGCCGCGTTCGTCGGCGGCGGTCCGCAGTTGCTCGGCGTTGGACTTGCGGGACCACAGGCCCGCCGCCACCACCGCCATCGCGATGACGACCGCGACAGTCGCGGCGAGCTTGAAGCGCGCGGGAGGACGCGAGGACACCGCGGTGTGGTCGTGATCAGTTCGCATGGGAAGCATCTCCCGCCCCGGGCAGCGCGGTGGCGGCGCCGGCGGTCAAGTCGTTCAGTCCGTTCGGATCGGAAAGGTCGGCGGCGGGTCCGGTCTTGCGGTGGTGTCGGTGCACGATGCTGAACACCACCGGCACGAAGACCAGCGTCGCGAAGGTGGCGAAGACCAGGCCGCCGATCACGGCGCGTCCCAGTGGCGCGTTCTGCTCGCCGCCTTCGCCCAGGCCCAGCGCCATCGGCAGCATGCCGATGACCATCGCCAACGCCGTCATCAGCACCGGACGGAAGCGCACGAAGCCCGCTTCCATCGCGGCGGCGGTGGCGTCGCCGAGTGCGTCCAGCCGCTCCCGCGCGAAGCTGATCACCAGCACGCTGTTGGCGGTCGCCACGCCCATGCACATGATCGCGCCCGTCAGCGCGGGCACCGACAAGGTCGTGCCGGTCGCGAACAGCATCCACACGATGCCGGCCAGCGCCGCAGGCAGCGCCGACACGATGACCGCCGGATCCAGCCACGACTGGAAGTTCACGACGATCAGCAGGTAGATCAGCACCACCGCGCCGAGCAGTCCGAACAGCAGCCCCGAGAACGCGCGGTCCATGGTGCGCACCTGGCCGAGCAGTTGCACGTTCGAGCCCTTGGGCACGTCGACCTGCGTCTCGGCGATCACCTTCCGGATGTCGCGCGCGACGGCGCCGAGGTCGCGGTCCTGCGTGGTCGCGTGGATCTGCACCATCGTGGCCACGTCGTACTGGCTGATCAGCGCCGGACTGTTGACGCGCTGGAAGCTCGCCACGCCGCCGAGCGTCGAGGTGCCCGGCTGGCTGCCGTTGCCGATGGGCAGGTTGCTCAGCGCGGCCAGCGAGTCCAGCTGATGCTGCGGCGTCTGCATCACGATCGAGTAGCTGACGCCGTTCTGCGGATTCAACCAGAAGGTCGGCGCGACCTGGCTGCTGCCGGCGAGGTTCACCACCAGGCTGTTGGCGACGTCGCGCGTGGTCAGGCCCTGCAGCTGCGCCTGCGTGCGATCGACGTCGACATTGAAGGTCGGCGCCTTGTCGGACTGCTGGATGCGCGCGTCGGCCACGCCGGGGATCGCCTTGATCCGCTTGAGCAGCTGCTGCGCGTAGGCGAAGTTGGACTCCACGTCGCGCCCTCGTACCTGCACGTCGATCGGCGCGGGCGCGCCGAAGTTCAGGATCTGGCTGACGATGTCGGCCGGCGGGAAGGAGAAGGTCGTGTCCGGGAACTCGCGCGGCAGGACCTGGCGCAATTGCCGCACATAGTCCGCCGTGGGCGCGTGCCCTTCCTTCAGCGCGATCTGGAAGTCGCCGTCCGAGGTGCCCAGCACGCCGGTGTTGTTGTACGTCAGGTTGATCGACGACGGCGGCAGGCCGATGTTGTCGACCATGGTCTCGATCTTCTCCGACGGGATCACGCGGCGGATGGCCTGCTCGATCTTCGCGAAGCGCGCGGCGGTTTCCTCGACCCGCGTACCCACCGGCACCCGCGCATGCATCAGGATCTGGCCGGAATCGACCTGCGGGAAGAAGTTGCTGCCGATGAAGGGCACCAGCGCGAAGGACACCAGCACCACCGCCGTGAAGCCGAGCAGGAACGGCTTCTTGCGTCCCAGCGCGGCCGCCAGCAGGCGGCTGTAGCCCTCGCGCACGCTCTCGAAGCGGGCCTCGAAGTTGCGCTGGAAGCGCACCAGCGGGTTGCGCGACGGCGGCTGCGCCAGATGTCCGTGACCGTCGGTCAGCGGCGCATGCGGATGCAGCAGGTACTTGGCCATCGTCGGCACCAGTGTGCGCGACAGGATGAACGAGCACGCCATGGCGAAGATCACCGCTTCGGCCATCGGCACGAACAGGAAGCGCGACACGCCTTCCAGGAAGAACATCGGGATGAACACGATGCAGATGCACAGCAGCGAGACGAAGGCCGGCGTCACGATCTGGCGTGCGCCGTCCATGATCGATTCCTCGACGCCCTTGCCGTGCTCCAGGTGCCAGTTGATGTTCTCGATGGTCACCGTCGCATCGTCGACCAGGATGCCGACCGCGAGCGCGAGCCCGCCCAGCGTCATGAGGTTCAGCGTCTCGCCGATCGCCGCCAGGCCGATGATGGATCCGAGGATGGACAGCGGGATGGACACCGCGATGATCACGGTCGACCGCCAGCTGCCGAGGAACAGCAGGATCATCGCGCTGGTCAGCGCCGCGGCAATGGCGCCTTCGATCGCGACGCCCTTGATGGCGGCCCGCACGAAGACGGACTGGTCGTTGATCGGCTTGACCTCCAGCTCGTCGGGCAGCGACGGCCGCAGGTCGGCGAGCTTGGCGCGCACCCCGTCGACGATCGCGAGCGTGGACGCCGCGCCGTTCTTCAGCACCGACATCAGCACCGAGCGACCGCCGTCCACATGGACGATGTTGGTCTGCGGCGCGTTGCCGTCGTGCACGTCGGCGACGTCGCGCAGGTAGATCGTGGAGCCGTTGACCACCTTCACCGGCAGCCGGCCCAGTTCCTCGATCGCGGAGGGCGCGCTGTTGAGCTGCAGCGTGTACTCGAGTTCGCCGATCTTCTGCGTCCCGATCGGCGTCAGCACGTTCTGCGTCGCCAGCGCGGTGGCCACGTCCTGCGCCGACAGGCCCCGCGCCTGCAGCGCCGCGGGATTGATGTCGATCTGCACCTGGCGCTGCTTGCCGCCGTAGGGCAGCGGGATCGCCGCGCCGGGCACGGTCACCAGCGGCGTGCGGATCGTGTTGAAGCCGAGGTCGAAGAGCTGCTGTTCCGATAGCCCCTTGCCCGACAGCGCCAGCTGCAGGATCGGCACCGTGGCGGCGTTGTAGTTCAGGATCAGCGGCGGCGTCGTGCCGGCCGGCATCTGCCGCACCGCGACCTGTGCGATCGCGGTGACCTGCGCGTTGGCCACCGAGATGTTCACCCCCGGCTGGAAGAAGATCTTCACCACCGAGACGCCGGGATAGGTGTTGGCCTCGATGTGCTCGATGTCGTTGACGGTGGTCGTCAGCGAGCGCTGGAACAGCGTCGAGATGCGCCCGGCCATCTGGTCCGGTGGCAGTCCGGTGAACTGCCAGGCCACCGCGATGACCGGCACCTTGATCTCCGGGAAGATATCGGTCGGCGTGCGCACGGCGGCCAGCGGGCCGATGATCAACAGCAGCAGCGCCAGCACGAAGAAGGTGTAAGGGCGTCGCAGCGCGACGCGCACGGCGGCCATCAGCATGGACGGGTTCCCACGATCGTTGTCATCGGTGCTTCTCTGGTGGAAGACCGTTTGACGGTCTTGTCGAGCGCGGATTCTGTGTGTCGGCACGCGCCCCTGTATTGCTGATCGGTAATGACCGTACGCGTACGGGGTCACTCACCCCGCGTTTGGGCGGCCTGCATCGGGATGGTGCGAACCGGGACCAAGTGCGGGGCGGAAGTTCCCATCGCGCACCTAACGTACGTCGACTGGTGCCGCAACGCGCACGTCTTACAAATTCACGGGAAAATCCTGCCGTTTTTGCCGACAGATCGACCGTTGGAATACGCTGTTGCTCCTTAATATGCGGCCCCAGCGGACTCGCCCCGGCCTCAGCCGGCGCCAGCCAGAACGTCCGCCAGAAGGACATCGGGCCGTATGCAGTCGATCGGGTGGTGGTTGGATCAATCGAAACAGGTGAAGCGGAAATGGATGGCAATGGCGGCCGTTGCCGCCATGTCGCTGGGCGTCGCAGGGGTTCATGCCGAACCCGCCGTCCATGCGCCACTTGCCCCTTCTGCCACGCATATCGCGCCGCTCGCGGTCGATTTCCACGGTGAGACCGCCTCTCCCGAAGCGCGCGCCGCGGCGCGTGCGGCGTTCGAGGGCTTCGACGCGAAGGGGCGCCCCTTCGCGGTCGTCGACAAGAAGGAAGCCAAGCTTTTCGTCTTCAACGCGGACGGCCAACTGGTCGGCGCGGCGTCGGCGCTACTCGGCCTGGCCCGCGGCGACACCGTCGCCCCCGGCGTCGGCCAGATGGTGAACACCGGGATCCCGCCGGCGCTGCGCACGACGCCCTCCGGTCGCTACGACAGCCAGCCCGGTCCCAACCTCAAGGGCGAGACCGTCATCTGGGTCGACTACGACGCCGCGTTCGCCATCCACCGGCTGCGTCCGAGCCCGGCATACGAGCGTCGCGCCGAGCGCCTCGCGTCGCCGTCGCCGGACGACAACCGCATCTCGCTGGGTTGCGTGGTCGTCGCGGGCGAGTTCTTCGACCGGGTCGTCGCGCCGGTGCTCGGCCGCGGACCGGGCGTCGTCTACGTGCTGCCCGAACCCGGCTCCGCGGCCGTCGCGCAGAACACCGCCACCGGGCGTCTCTGAGCTGGGAACACCCCCGCTACACTTGCGCCCTTGCGCATTTCCGCAGCCACTGGATCTACACCATGTACCGCTGTGCCTCGCCCGCCCTGCCCCGCCGTCGTCCGATGATGGCGGCGGCCGCCAGCACCGCCCTGCTCTCGCTCGTCGCCGCCTTCGGGGGGATCGCCGCGATCGCGACGCCGACGCCCGCCCAGGCCCAGATCGCCCCGGGCCATCGCTACTTCCCGCAGCGCGCGCTGCGCGGTGAATTGATCGTCGGCGTCACGCCGGACGTCAAGCTCAACGGCAAGGCGGCGCGCCTTGCCCCGGGCGCCCGGATCCGCAACGCGGTCGACCAGGTCGCCACGCCCGGCTCGCTGTATGGCCAGAAGGTCGTCGTGCTGTACACCACCGACATCAGCGGCCTGCTGATGGACGTCTGGGTGCTGAACGAGGTCGAGTTGGCCAACAAGACCTGGCCGACCACGCCGGACCAGGCCTCGAAGCTGGTGTTCGACCAGGCCAGCCAGGTCTGGCGCAAGCCCTGATCCACTGAGCCTCCACCCGCGCCGCGCCAACCGACCACCGGATCGGCGCACTGCGCGGGGCCGCCGCATTCCTTCCGACTCCCGGAGCTCCCCATGAGCAAGAAAGTCTTCATCAAGACCTTCGGCTGCCAGATGAACGAGTACGACTCGGACAAGATGGCCGACGTCCTGCGCGCCGCCGAAGGCTACGAGCCCACCACCGACGTCGATCAGGCCGATCTGGTGCTGTTCAACACCTGCTCGGTCCGCGAGAAGGCGCAGGAGAAGGTGTTCTCCGACCTGGGCCGCATCAAGCACCTGAAGGCCAAGGGCGTGATGATCGGCGTCGGCGGCTGCGTTGCCAGCCAGGAAGGCGCGGCGATCATCGAGCGCGCGCCCTACGTCGACGTGGTCTTCGGACCGCAGACGCTGCACCGCCTGCCGCAGATGCTGGCCCAGCGCCAGCAGCAGTCGCGCCCGCAGGTCGACATCTCCTTCCCCGAGATCGAGAAGTTCGACCACCTGCCGCCGGCCAAGGTGGAAGGCGCCTCGGCCTTCGTGTCCATCATGGAAGGCTGCTCGAAGTACTGCTCCTACTGCGTCGTGCCCTACACCCGCGGGGAGGAAGTCAGCAGACCCTTCGAGGACGTGCTCGAGGAGGTCGCCGGACTGGCCGACCAGGGCGTCAAGGAAGTGACGCTGCTCGGACAGAACGTGAACGCGTATCGCGGCAGCATGGGCGGCACGGACGAGATCGCCGACTTCGCGCTGCTGCTCGAATACGTCGCCGAGATCCCCGGCATCGAGCGCATCCGCTACACCACCAGCCATCCCAACGAATTCAGCCAGCGCCTGATCGACGCCTACGGCACGATCCCGAAACTGGTGAACCACGTGCACCTGCCGGTGCAGCACGGCTCCGACCGCATCCTGATGGCGATGAAGCGCGGCTACACCACGCTGCAGTTCAAGAGCATCGTGCGCAAGCTACGCGCCATCCGGCCGGACATCCGCATCGCTTCCGACTTCATCGTCGGTTTTCCCGGCGAGACGGACGAGGACCACGCCAAGACCATGCAGCTGGTGCGCGACATCGGCTTCGACGCCTCGTTCAGCTTCATCTTCAGCCCGCGTCCCGGCACGCCGGCGGCCAACCTGGCCGACGACACGCCGCATGAGTTGAAGGTGCGCCGTCTGCAGGAGCTGCAGGCCGAGATCGAGGCAACCGCCATCCGCTACAACCACAGCATGGTCGGCAAGACCGTGCCGGTGCTGGTCTCGGGCCACGCCCGCCGCGACGCCACCGAGCTGATGGGCCGCACCGAGTGCAACCGCATCGTCAACTTCAAGGGCCACGAGCGCCTGATGCACCAGATCATCCCGATGCACATCACCGAAGCCTTCGCGCACTCGCTGCGCGGCGAGGTGCCGGTGACCGAGGACCTGCAGGGCTGACGAGCGGGTGGGCTGAAGGGCCGGTACGCCTCACTCGAAAGCGGTAGCGCGTGGCGTCAGCCCGCGCCCCGCCAGGCTCATCGCTTGTAACTGACGCCCCACTGCGTGACCGTGATGCCGAGCAGCATCAGGCCGTAGCCGGCCATCGTGCCGTCGGCGCCGAGGAGCATCAGCGCGGCGAACAGGCCGAGCGAGCCGCCGACGCCGCCCCACAGGGCGAGCGTGCGCCAGCGCATGCCTGAGACGGTCTCCCGGCAGATCAGCTTGAGGGCGGCGGCCATCAGCGCCGCGACGCCCCAGGCGGGCAGGAACAGGTTGCCGAAATGCCAGACGGCGTCGAGTGGATCCACGGGTCGGTCGCTCCGGGCGAGAGGTAGATGTAACGGGACGGCGGTGGAAAGGCGTCTTTCCTTGACGCATCCCGGGGCGATGAGCGCGCCGCCAAGGCCCGTGCGAGACACGGGCCGGGCGGGAATTTTATAATCGCCGCATGTCCGTCTTTGCCCTGGGTCTGAACCACACGTCCGCGCCGCTCGATCTGCGTGGACGTTTCGCGTTCACGCTCGAGCAACTGGCGCCGACGCTGCTGCGTTTCCAGGACCAGATCGGCACGAATCAGCGCCGTCGCACCGCCGCCGCGGAAGCGGCCATCCTTTCCACCTGCAACCGCACCGAGCTCTACGTCGCCGGCGATGCCGACATGGTCCGCCCCGCCGTCGACTGGCTGGCGCAGATGGGCGGGGTCGGCAGTTCAATGCTGATGGACCATTCCTACGTGGTCGAGGACGGCGCCGCCGCGCGGCACGCCTTCCGCGTCGCCAGCGGGCTGGACTCGATGGTGCTGGGCGAACCGCAGATCCTCGGCCAACTCAAGCAGGCCGTGCGCGAGGCCGATTCGGCCGGCACGCTCGGCACGACGCTGCACCAGCTGTTCCAGCGCAGCTTCTCGGTGGCCAAGGAAGTCCGCAGCTCCACCGAGATCGGCAGCCACTCGATCAGCATGGCCGCGGCGTCCGTGCGTCTGGCCTCGCAGCTGTTCGAGAAGCTCACCGACATCAAGGTGCTGCTGGTCGGCGCGGGCGAGATGATCGAGCTGGTCGGCACGCATTTCGCCGCCAAGGCGCCGAAGGCGATCGCCATTGCCAACCGAACCCAGGAACGCGGCGAGAAGCTCGCCCATCAGCTCGGCGGCGAGGCCTTCCGGCTGGCCGACCTTCCCGACCGCCTGCACGAATTCGACGCGGTGATTTCCTGCACCGCCTCCAGCCTGCCGCTGATCGGGCTCGGCGCCGTCGAACGCGCCTTGAAGAAGCGCCGCCACAAGCCGATGTTCATGGTCGACCTCGCGGTGCCCCGCGACATCGAACAGGAAGTCGCCAAGCTGGACGACGTCTACCTCTATACGGTGGACGACCTCTCCCAGCTGGTCCAGACCGCCGGCGAGAAGCGCCAGGCCGCGGTCCAGCAGGCGGAAGCCATCATCGAGTCCGGCGTCCAGAGCTTCGTCCACTGGCTGGGCCAGCGCCATACGGTGCCGCTGATCCAGGCCCTGCATCAGCAGGCCGACACCTGGCGTCAGGCCGAGATCCAGCGCGCGCGCAAGCTGATCGCCAAGGGCGAGGACATCGACAGCGTGCTGGACGCGCTGGCGCGCGGACTGACACAGAAGATGCTGCACGGCGCCATGGCCGAATTGAACGGCAGCGACGGCGAGCAGCGCCTGCAGATGGCGCAGACCGTGTCGCGGCTGTTCCTGCGCGGCGGCGCGAAGACCACGGGCGTCCGCCCGGACGCGCTCGGCGACGAAGCGGACTCGTAGCGGCGCGTTCCGCGCGCGAGCGGCCGGCACCGGCTGCTCTTCGGCACCCCCTGCCGCCCTGCTCCCGGTCCATCGACCGATCGTCCCTCCGCCGCTTCGTTCTCCCCGCCCTCGCTGCCCATCCCCCATGAAAGACGCCCTGCGCCAGAAGTTCGACCGCCTCGGCTACCGGCTGGCGGAGCTCGACAGCACCCTGGCCGACGGCAGCGCCGCCGCCGACATGAAGCGCTACCGCGCGCTGACGCGCGAGCAGTCGGAGGTGTCGTCGCTGGTCGAGCGCTACAGGCGCTACGTGCAGCGCGAGCAGGACCTCGTCGCGGCGCGCGAGCTGCTCGACAGCGGCGATGCCGACATGATCGAGATGGCCCGCGAGGAGATCGCCGGCGCCGAAGCCGATCTGGCGCAGCTCGACCAGGAGTTGCAGCTCGCGCTCATCCCTCGCGATCCGGATGACGACAGACCCGCGTTCCTCGAGATCCGCGCCGGCGCGGGCGGCGACGAATCGGCGCTCTTCGCCGGCGATCTGACGCGCATGTACACGCGCTTCGCCGAAGGCCGCGGATGGCGCTGCGAGGTGCTGTCCGTGAGCGAATCGGACCTGGGCGGCTACAAGGAAATCGTGCTGCGCCTGGACGGCGACGGCGTGTACGGGCAGATGAAGTTCGAGTCGGGCGGCCACCGCGTGCAGCGCGTGCCCGCCACCGAATCGCAGGGGCGCATCCACACCAGCGCCTGCACGGTCGCGGTGATGGCGGAACCCGACGAGGCCGAGGAGATCCAGCTCAATCACGCCGAACTGCGCATCGACACCTTCCGCGCCAGCGGCGCGGGCGGACAGCACGTCAACAAGACCGACAGCGCGATCCGGATCACGCACCTGCCGACCGGCCTGGTCGCCGAGTGCCAGGACGACCGCAGCCAGCACCGCAACAAGGCCAAGGCGATGGCGGTGCTCGCCGCGCGGCTGCGCGACAAGGACCGCAACGAGCGTGCCGCCAAGGAGGCCGCGCAGCGCAAGAGCCTCGTCGGCACCGGCGACCGCAGCGACCGCATCCGCACCTACAACTTCCCCCAGGGACGCCTGACCGACCATCGGATCAACCTGACGCTTTACAAGCTCGGCGCGATCATGGACGGCGACCTCGACGACGTCCTCCAAGGTCTGCAGCAGGCGCAGGCCGCTGAACAGCTCGCCGCGCTGGAAGGCGGTCAGGCATGAGCACCCCCGATGGGGCCTTGACGATCGTCGGCGCAGCACGTGCCGCCATCGCCGCCGGCCTGCCGCGCGCCGAAGCGCTGTACCTGCTGCAGGCACTGCTCGGCGTCTCGCGCGCGTGGCTGATCGCGCACGACACCGATCCGCTCGATGCGCGCCAGCAGGAGCGCTTCCAGGACTGGCTCGCCCGCCGCCTCGACGGCGTGCCGCTCGCCTACCTGACCGGCGAGAAGGAGTTCTTCGGCCTCACGCTGCGCGTCACGCCGGACACGCTGATCCCGCGGCCGGACACCGAGGTGCTGGTGGAGTGGGCGCTCGAACGCCTCGAGGGACTGTCCGCGCCCCGGGTCGTCGACCTGGGCACCGGCACCGGTGCGATCGCGCTGTCGATCAAGTCGCAACGTCCCGACGCGGACGTCCGGATGATCGATGCGAGTGCGGGCGCCCTCGCCGTGGCCCAGGACAACGCCCGCCGGCTGGGTCTGGCGGTCGACAGCCACCTCGGCCATTGGTACGAGCCGCTGGCGGGTCAATCGGCATTCGACCTGATCCTCAGTAACCCGCCGTACGTTGCGGGGGACGACCATCACCTCGATGCGCTGCGGCATGAACCCCGGATGGCGCTGACGCCGGAAGGCGACGGATTGGCCGACCTGCGCGAGCTGGTGGACGGCGCGCCGGCCCGGCTGCGTCCGAACGGATGGCTGCTCCTCGAACATGGGTATGACCAGGCCGAGGCAGTGGCCGGTCTGCTGAGCGCACGAGGCTTCGTCGACGTCGAGAACCGGCGCGATCTGGGCGGTCAACCCCGCGCCAGCGGCGGCCGCTGGCCGGCGTAAGGAATGTGGCGGCCCGCACAGGAATGTGGCGCGCCTCACAGACTGTTTCCACACTGCGAGAAACTGCGCCGGGAATCCGCAACAGTGCCTGGAAACCCCCTCAACTCGATCTGGCGCGGTAACCGGCCCGGGCGTAGCATGGTCTGACTTGGTGCCCGTTTTGATCCATCTTGAAACGGGTTTGTCGTGAGTCTGGGAGACCTGTCATGAGCGCCGCCCCCTTGCTCCTGCGCCTTGCCGTGGTCCTGGCCGGCAGTGTCTGCATGGTCGGCGCCGCGTGGGCCCAACAGGGCCTGCAACTGAAACCGGACCGCAAGGCCTTCACCAGCTGGCAGGGCCGGCTGCAGCTGAGCCAGACCCAGGACAACGACAGCCTCTCCTTCGACGCCCGCAGCGGCAGCCGCGTGCTGAGCGCCAATCTGCTGGCGGACTACTACCTCACCGGATCCGGCATGGGCGCCGGCACGCGCGGCGGCCTGCGGGCCACCGGCGGCCTGATGCTCGGCCCGATGTCGCTGCTGCAGAGCAGTTCCGGCGTGGCGCTGGGCCAGGCCGCGACGGTCACGCCGTCGCTGTCGGCCGGTCGCCGCAGCCTCAGCCTGCTCACCGGGCCGGAGCGCGAACCCAACCTGTCGCTCTCCTATGTGGGCGTCGGCTACACCAGCTACTCGCTGCGCAACGGCTGGGGCTTCAGCGCCGACGTGGGCGTGGTGGGCGGCGGTGCTTCGAGCCTGCGTCTGGGCAACAGCGCCCCGCAGGCCGAGCTGTCGCAGGACCTGCGCTACAAGCCGGTCATCCAGCTGGGCGTCAGCTACAGCTTCTGATCCGGTCCGCACCGGATCGAGCCGACCGGGTGGAGCCGCCCGGCTGAGGCCAGGCGAACGGTTTGAGCCCAGCCCAGCGCGGGCTTGCGCGCTGCTTGATAATCCTCTCATCGCGCAGCTCGGTGACGGTCCAGGTCCCTGGACCCCGGAACGGATCCTGCCGCGCACCGCACACGCCTTCCCGCATCAGCTTTCAGAGGATCTCCGCCATGAGCGACGTTCAGCAACGCATCGACGACCTGGTCAAGGGCAACCGCATCGTGCTCTTCATGAAGGGCACCGCGCAGTTCCCGATGTGCGGCTTCTCCGGCCGCGCGATCCAGATCCTGAAGGCCAGCGGCGCCAGCGAGCTGAAGACCTTCAACGTGCTCGAGGACGAGAGCGTCCGCCAAGGCATCAAGGACTACGCCAACTGGCCCACCATCCCGCAGCTCTACATCGACGGCGAGTTCGTCGGCGGCTCCGACATCATGATGGAGATGTACGAGAGCGGCGAGCTGCAGCAGCTGCTGGCCAAGGCCTGATGACCGCGGCCGCGGCATCTCGGCCGCGCCTGATCGTCGGCATCACCGGCGCGACCGGCGCCGCGTACGGGCTGCAACTGCTGCGCCGGGCCCGCGCGATCGGCGCTGAGACCCATCTGGTCCTCAGCCCCGCGGGCGTGCTCAACGCCCACCATGAACTGGGGCTCGCGCGCGACGCGCTGGAGCGCGAGGCGGACTTCGCCTACGCGCCCGGCGACATCGGCGCCTGCGTCGCCAGCGGCAGCTTCCCGACCGCCGCGATGGTGATCGCGCCCTGCTCGATGCGCACGCTCGCCGCGGTCGCGCACGGGCTGTCGGACAACCTCATGACCCGCGCCGCCGACGTCACGCTCAAGGAGCGTCGCCGTCTGATCCTGATGGTGCGCGAGACGCCGTTCAACCTCGCCCACCTGCGCAACATGACCGCGGTGACCGAGATGGGCGGCATCGTCTTCCCGCCGCTGCCGGCGCTGTACCTGAAGCCGACTTCGATCGACGAGATGGTGGCCGAGACCGTCGAGCGCGTGCTCGAACTCGCGCAACTGCCCGGCGCGACGCCGCAGGCGTGGCGGGGGCTTCGACCTCAGGTCTGACCCGGCATCAACCAGCCCTTGCGGGCGCCCATCACCATGTTGGGGTACTCGGCGCGCCCCCGGCTGCCATTGTAGCGGCCCAGCGCGAGGAACAGGTCGCCCTTTTCGCGGTCCAGGTAGTGCCGCAGGATCACGCAGCCGAAGCGCAGGTTGGTCTGCATGTGGAACAGCCGGGAGACCTGCCCGTCGCCGATGGAGCGCATCCAGAACGGCATCACCTGCATGTAGCCGCGCGCGCCCGCGACACTGATCGCGTACTTCTTGAAGCCGCTCTCCACCTGCACCAGGCCCAGCACCAGCGCGGTTTCCAGGCCCGCGCGGGCGCTCTCGTACCAGAGGGTCTCCAGGAATTCGATCCGCACCTGGGTCTCGCTCTTCTTGCGCTTCATGCGCTCGCTCATCTCGCCGAGCCAGCGCAGGTAGGCCAGGCGCGGCTCGATCGAATCGAAATGCGGCTTGGGCGGCGCGTCCGAGGCGATCGCGGCCGACATCGCGGAGCGGACTGCATCGGCCAGCGGCTCCTCCACCTGGGCGCCGGCGAACGCCGGACGCGGCAGGCAACTGGCCGCGCCGGCGAGCAGCAGCGCGCGGCGCGAGGTGGGAGCAATCGTCTTGAAGCCAGAGTCAGTCACGGGAACGGCGGGGATCAGGGGATCAGGGGATCAGGGGATCAGGGGGAAATCGGAACTCGATCGACAAGCGAGAGGCCGAGGCGCGGCAGCATAACGGCGTGCGCCGCCGCCGTCAGCGGGAGAGCCAGCGTTCCAGCGGCAAAGGTCGCGGACCGCGCACGCGCGCGAGCAGCAGGCCGCCGGTCCAGTACGAGAGCGCGAGGCCGGCCGCCACCACCGTGCCCGGCTGCCACGCCAGGCCCGCACCGCTGAACAACACGAAGCTCAGGACGGAGCTGAAGAGGTACAGGCTGAGCGTGTGCCGCCCCAACGGCGCGAGCACGTCCAGCAGCCGCGGATCGCGGCGCAGGCGCAGCACCAGCGCGGGCACGGCGGCGCTCAGCAGCAGCATCGTCGGATAGAGGTAGAAGATCGCGTAGCGGCCGGTGACATGGCTGTCGCCGTCGCGCAGCCCCGGCCAGAGCAACGAGGCGAACGCGATGTTCACCGCCACCGCCGGCCACAACGCGCGACGCGACCAGCGCCGCAATGCGGGCTCCCAACGCGGATGGGAGAACAGCCGCAAGCGCGCGGCCATCAACCCGGCGGTCATCAGCAGCAAGGGCGTCGGCAAGCCCAAGGTGGCGAAGGCGATGGTCGACGTGATGAAGTGACCCGCGTTGCGCAGCGTCCAGTCGCCCCAGGCCGCCGGCGCCGAGAGCGCCATCGACGGCTCGCCCGACAGCGGCATGCTGGCCATCAGGACTGTGAGTGCGATCACCGCAAGCTCCAATCCGATCAGCACCCGCAGCCGGACCTTCAGCATCGCCATCGAATGCCCGGCCCAGATCGCCAGCACCGCGCCGGAGACCGCATAGAGCGTCAGGATGTCGCCCATGTAGAGCAGCGTGCCGTGCAGCAGGCCGAGTGTCAGCAGCTTCGCGAGGCGCCGTCGACGCTTGCCCAGGGCCTCCTCGCCTCGCGACTGGGACAGGCCCTGGCTGTAGCCGAACAGGAAGGCGAGGAGCGCAATGCCCTTGCCCGCGATGAGCGCGTGCAGGAACCAGGACACGATCTGGGCCAGGGGACCGTCGACGGGCGACGGCGGACTGAGGGGCCCCGCATCCGGCAAGGCCGGATAACCCACCCAGTTGACGGCCACCACCGGGAACAGCGCGAGCGCGCGCAGCGCGTCCACCGCCGCGACACGCTGCGGCGGACGGGCCGTGTTCACGCCAGTCGTTGCTTCAGATGGGGGACGACGTCGGCCAGCGCCAGCTTGGTGGCGGCGACATCGCGGCGGCCTTGGTACTCGACCTGGCCTTCCTTCAGGCCGCGGTCGGAGATGACCACGCGGTGAGGCACGCCGACGAGTTCCCAGTCGGCGAACATCGCGCCGGGGCGCTCGCCGCGGTCGTCCAGCAGCACGTCGATGCCAAGATCCAGCAGTTCCTCGTGCAGCTTCGTCGCCGCGGCCTTCACGTCCTCGCTGCGGTCCATGCCGATCGGGCAGACCACGACGGTGAACGGCGCGATCGCGTCGGGCCAGACGATGCCGCGCTCGTCATGGTTCTGCTCGATCGCCGCGCCCAGGATGCGGGTCACACCGATACCGTAGCAGCCCATCTCCATCAGCTGGGGCTTGCCGGTCTCGTCGAGGTAGCTCGCGTTCATCGCGGCCGAATACTTCGTGCCGAGATAGAAGACATGGCCGACTTCGATGCCGCGCTGGATCGCCAGCACGCCCTTGCCGTCCGGCGAGGGATCGCCCTCGACGACGTTGCGGATGTCGGCCACCAGATCGGGCTCGGGCAGGTCGCGGCCCCAGTTCACACCGGTGAAGTGGAAGTCGGCCTCGTTGGCGCCGCAGACGAAGTCCGCCATGTGGGCGACGGTCCGGTCCGCGATGACCTTCAGCGGCTGCTTCAGGCCGATCGGGCCCAGGTAGCCGGGCTTGCAGCCGAAGTGGGTGTCGATCTCGGCGGCCGTGGCGAAGCGGAAGCCGCCCTTCAGGCCTTCAAGCTTGCCGACCTTCACTTCGTTCAGGTCGTGGTCGCCGCGGACCAGCAGCAGCCAGACCTGCGACTTGACGATGTTGCCGTCGTCGTCGAGCTCGTCGGTCGCCAGCACCAGCGACTTCACCGTCTGCGACAGCGGCAGCTTCAGCAGGTCGGCGACATCGGCACAGGTGGCCTTGCCGGGCGTCGGCGTCTTCGTCAGCGGCTGCGTCGCGGCGCCGCGCGTGGCGATCAGCGACAGCGCCTCGGCCAGCTCGATGTTGGCCGCGTAGTCGCTGGTCGGGCAGTAGATGATGGCGTCTTCACCGGTCTCGGCGATGACCTGGAATTCATGCGAGCGGTCGCCGCCGATCGCGCCGGTGTCCGCCGCCACGGCGCGGTACTGCAGGCCCAGGCGGTCGAAAATCCGGCCGTAGGCCGAGTACATCGCATCGTAGCTGCGACCCGCCGCGTCCTTGTCCCGGTCGAACGAGTACGCATCCTTCATCGTGAACTCGCGGCCGCGCATGATCCCGAAACGGGGCCGGCGCTCGTCGCGGAACTTCGTCTGGATGTGATAGAAATTCTTCGGCAGCTGCTTGTAGCTGCGCAACTCCTGGCGCGCGATGTCGGTGATGACCTCCTCCGACGTCGGCTGGATGATGAAGTCACGCCCGTGGCGATCCTTCACGCGCAGCAGCTCCGGGCCCATCTTGTCGAAGCGGCCCGTCTCCTGCCACAGCTCGGCCGGTTGCACGACCGGCATCAGCAGCTCGACCGCGCCGGCGCGGTTCATCTCGCTGCGGATGATGTGCTCGACCTTGCGGATCACGCGCAGTCCCATCGGCATGTAGTTGTAGATGCCGGCGCCCAGGCGCTTGATCATGCCGGCCCGCATCATCAGCTTGTGGCTGACGATTTCCGCATCGGCGGGCGCTTCCTTGAGCGTGGAGATGAAGAACTGGGAGGCTTTCATGGGCGCAGAAAATAAAAGTCCGCGGTCAGCCGGGCCGCCGCGGAAAACACCGTGCATCACCGAGGGTTAGCGATGATCGCGCCGGGTTGTTGCCCGGGTGCAATAATCAATCCAACGAATGATTTGAAGGTTGATTATGCTCGACCGTGAAGGCTTCCGGCCCAACGTCGGCATCATCCTGCTCAACCACAAGAACGAGGTGTTCTGGGGCAAGCGCATACGCACCCATTCTTGGCAGTTCCCCCAAGGGGGCATCAAGCATGGAGAAACGCCCGAGCAGGCGATGTTCAGAGAGCTGCATGAGGAAGTGGGCCTCACTGCGGACCACGTGCGCATCATCGCGCGCACGCGGGACTGGCTGCGTTATGAAGTCCCGGACCACTTCATCCGGCGCGACGCGCGGGGGCATTACCGCGGACAGAAACAGATCTGGTTCCTGCTGCAGATGATGGGTCGCGACAGCGACATGAATCTGCGCGCCACCGACCACCCCGAGTTCGACGCCTGGCGTTGGAACGAGTACTGGGTGCCGCTGGAGGCCGTGATCGAGTTCAAGCGCGGCGTGTATCAGATGGCGCTGACCGAGCTCGCGCGATTCCTGCCGCGCCTGAATCACCACAACCGCTACCTGCGCGCCGGCATGCGGCCGCCGCCGCGCGGCGGCGATCGCCACGGCGGGCACGGCGATCACGCAGATCATCACGGCGATCAGGACCACCACCGGCACGAGCGCTTCGATCCACGGCCCCATGAGCATGACGGCCCGGCGCATGCGGAAACCACGCATCAGACGCCGCACGACGGTCGCGAGGTGTCGCCGCCGGGTGCCGCTCACGGCGGTCCCGCAGAGCCTTCGAAGGACTGAGCGCTTCCGCGGCGCTCGCGTGCCGCCTCAGCGCAGCACGAGGTTGTCGCGGTGGATCAGTTCCGGCTCGGCCGCGTAACCCAGCACGCGCTCGATGTCGAACGACGGCTTGCGGGCGATCAGGCGTGCTTCGGCGCTGCCGTAGTTGGTGAGTCCACGCGCAAGTTCCTTCCCGGCGAGGTCGACGACCGCGATGACATCGCCGCGATGGAACTCACCCGACACCTCCTGCACGCCGATCGGCAGCAGGCTCTTGCCCTCTTCCCGCAGCTTGATCGCCGCGCCAGCGTCGACGACGACCTTCCCGCGAAGCTGCAGGTGATCAACCATCCACTGCTTGCGTGCCGCGAGCTTGGCAGTCGACGCCATCAGCGCCGTGCCGATCGCCTCGCCGCCGGCCAGGCGGAGCAGCACGTCGGGCTCGCGACCCCAGGCGATCACGGTGTTCGCGCCGCTGCTGGCCGCGCGCTTGGCCGCCAGGATCTTGGTGATCATGCCGCCGCGGCCGAGGCTGGTCCCGGCACCGCCGGCCATCTCCTCGAGCTCGGGCTTGCCGGCCGTCGCGCGGTCGATGAAGCGGGCGTTCGGGTCCTTGCGCGGATCGGCCGAGTACAGACCTTTCTGATCGGTGAGGATCACCAGCGCATCGGCTTCGACCAGGTTCGCGACCAGCGCGCCCAGCGTGTCGTTGTCGCCGAACTTGATTTCGTCGTTGACGACGGTATCGTTCTCGTTGATCACCGGCACCACACGGTGCTGCAGCAGCGCCAGCAACGTCGAACGTGCGTTCAGGTAGCGCTCGCGGTCGGCCAGGTCGGCATGCGTCAGCAGCACCTGCGCGCTGGTCAGGCCCTGCTCGCGCAGCTTGGTCTCGTACATCTGCGCCAGGCCCATCTGCCCGACGGCCGCCGCGGCCTGCAGCTCGTGCAATTCCTTCGGGCGGCTCGCCCAACCCAGGCGCTTCATGCCTTCGGCGATCGCGCCGCTGGACACCATCACGACCTCACGCCCCTCGCGCGCCAGCTCCGCGAGCTGCCGGCACCAGTTGCCGATCGCCTCGGCATCGACGCCGCGACCCTCGTTCGTCACGAGACTGGAACCGACCTTCACGACGATGCGTCGCGCGTCCTTGAGGACACCAGCCAGTTCACCACCCAGGTTGCCAGTCAGATTGCCGTTGCTCATGCGAGGAGGATCAGGGAGCCGTGAGTGCGGAGCCGGAAGTCAGGGCAGCGGATCGAAGCGCGGATCGCGCTCGGGCGGCTTTTCAGCCTTCTCCGCTTTCTCGGCTTTGTCGGCTTTCGCCGCCTTGACCGCCTTGTTCTTCGTGGCGCGGGTCTTGCGCGTTTCCTGGAAAGCCTTCGGCGGATCGATCGTCGGCTCGTCGAAGCGCGCGTCCGGATCCTCCACCGGCGGCGACTGGATCGCCGCCACGTGGTCGTAGATGGTGCGGATCAGCGGTTCGCACCCTTCGCGCGTCAGCGCGGAGATCTCGAACACAGGCCCCTTCCACTTGTAGCGCTTGACGAAGTCCTTCACGCGGGCGGCACGCTCTTCCACCGGCACCATGTCCAGCTTGTTCAGCACCAGCCAGCGCGGCTTCTCATAGAGCGCCTCGTCGTACTTCTTCAGCTCCTTGACGATGGCCTTGGCCTCTGCGACCGGATCGACATCCGGATTGAAGGGCGCGAGGTCGACCACATGCAGCAGGACACGCGTGCGTTGCAGGTGGCGCAGGAACTGGTGGCCAAGGCCGGCGCCTTCGGCGGCGCCCTCGATCAGGCCCGGGATGTCGGCGATGACGAAGCTCTTCTCCGGCCCCACGCGCACCACGCCCAAGTTGGGGTACAGCGTCGTGAAGGGGTAGTCGGCGATCTTCGGGCGCGCGTTGGACACGGCCGCGATCAGCGTCGACTTGCCGGCGTTGGGCTGACCGAGCAGACCGACGTCGGCCAGCACACGCAACTCCATCTTGATCTTCTTGGCCTCGCCGGGCCAGCCGGGCGTCTTCTGACGCGGCGCGCGGTTCGTCGAGGTCTTGAAGTGCAGGTTGCCGAAGCCCCCGTCGCCGCCCTTGGCCAGCAGCACCGGCACATCGGGCTCGATCAACTCGGCGATGATTTCGTCGGTCTCCAGGTCACGCACGATGGTGCCGACCGGCACCTTCAAGGTGATGTCCTCGGCGGCGGCGCCGAACTGGTCCGAGCCGCGACCGGCCTCGCCGTTGCGGGCCTCGTGGCGGCGCGCATAGCGGTAGTCGATCAGCGTGTTGAGGTTGCGATCGGCCATCGCGAAGACGTTGCCGCCCCGGCCGCCGTCCCCGCCGTCCGGTCCGCCGAACGGGATGAACTTCTCGCGGCGGAAACTGGCGCAGCCCGCCCCGCCGTTGCCGGCGGCGATATCGATGGTGGCTTCGTCAACGAACTTCATGGATGGCCTTCAGTCCCGGAGCGGGGCTAT